>NZ_JBFOCS010000016.1:0-6564 GCF_040907905.1 Aeromonas sp. s13
GCGTGGGGGGGGGGGATTTGTACGGCACCCAATCGGTAAATGTTTGTTGATAAAAATGTGAACTAGATCACTTGAGACGACACAGATTGACGCGGGCGGCGGAGCAAAAAGGAGTAGAATGGCGCTTTATTTTTGCGGGGCCAATCGATGCCTAACTATCACTTTTTCAAGCAGGGTCAGGCGCTTACCTATCTAGATGCCAATGCGCCCAGCTATAGCGATGAGCGTCGTCAACTGGTCGAACAGGGATTTGCCGCCATCGCCGCCCCCACCTTTGCAGATACCCCGGCCGAAGCCCTTGAGCTGCTTCGCACTCATCAGGCACTACAGGATGAGGCCAACGCCAACGCCCTTTGTCTGACGGTTGCCACTATTCCGGCGGTGATCGCAACTCTGTCCGGGCACTGACGCTGCCGCTATGCTCACCTGAATAAAAAATGGTGCCACTGTCATGACACCATTTTATCGGTTTGCCTGCTTGCCCTGAGTACGTTACCGCTGGTGCAGGTCACCTTCGATAACCAGCACGGTATCCATCCCTGCCGCCTTGCCAGCCTCAAGCCCGATCCGGGTATCTTCAAACACCAGACTGTTGGCTGGATTGGCGCCGAGCAATTCGGCCACCTGCAAGAAGGTATCAGGGTGCGGTTTGTGGTTGGTGACATCATCGGCGCTGACCACCACAGAGATATAGGCATCGAGCCCGGTACTTTTCAGGATGGAGTCCGCCTGATTGCGCGGTGAGCCGGTGCCAATCCCCATCTTGACCTTGCCGTGATAGTGCCTGACCAGCTCCCACATCTTGGGAAAGACGCTGACCTTGTCGATATGTTCCATATAGAGGGCAATCTTGCGACGGGTAAAAGCCTCGACATCCACCGTCAGCCCCTGCTGCTCGGCCAGCATGGCGATGATCTTGCGGGTGGGAATGCCGCCGTACTGATAGAGCTGTTCCCGCTCGAAGGGGATGCCGAATTCGGCGCAGGTGAGCTCCCAGGCATCCAGATGGAGGGGCATGGAATCTACCAAAGTGCCATCCATATCGAAAATCAGGGCATCGTAGTGACCAAACCCGTACTGCTCACGCTCGCTCATGGGGGCTCCTCGAATCAAATAGAGCAGGCTAGCAGAAACGGTCGGCGTTTTGTGGGATCGGCCTCATGGTTGGGCATATTGTGGCCGCCGTTTTTTCTATCTCTTGCTGATTTGTGAGACAATAATCCGTTCATTGCCGGATACTTTGGCATATCAGATCAGCGAGTCCGCTTATGACCTCGAAAATATCCCCCAAAACCATTTTCTCCAGTGTGGCGCTGGTGATCGCGCTCGGTTCACTGGAAAAGAGCATAGTCACCACCCCTCTGCCCATGATTGGCGCCGAGCTGCACGCTGGGGCCGCCCTCACCTGGGTGGTCACCGCCTACCTGCTGGCCGCCACCGCCGTGCTGCCCCTTTATGGCAAGCTGAGCGATCTCTTTGGCCGGGTGCGGATGCTCAATATCGGTATCGGCCTTTTTCTGGCGGGCTCGGTGGCCTGCGCGCTCTCTCAGGATTTGCCGACCCTGCTGGCGGCACGGGTGCTGCAAGGGCTGGGGGGCGGTGGTCTGATTGCCCTCGCGTTTACCGTGATTGCCGACACCATTCCGCCGCGGGAGGTGGGCAAGTATCAGGGCTACATCTCGGCGGTCTATGCGGTCTCCAGCATCGCTGGCCCCTTGCTTGGCGGCTACTTTACCGAGCAGCTCAGCTGGCGCTGGATCTTCTGGATCAACCTGCCGCTCGGGGCACTGGCGGTCTTTCTTATCAACCGCAACCTCAAACAGCTCAACGTGCGTCGTCACAGTCGCTTCGACTGGAAGGGGGCGGGTCTGCTGATTACCGTCACCACGCTCACCCTGTTGCTGCTCTCGCCGGAGGCGGCGCTGCCCGCACTCTGGCTCTCTGCTGCGCTGGGCGTTGCACTGCTGCTGCTCATTCTGATTGAGCGACGGGCTCACGATCCCATTCTGCCCGCCCATCTGGCGCGGCTGCCCGGCTATCTGGTGAGCGTCCTGCTGGTGATGCTCTCCCAGTTGCTAATGTTTGCCGTGCTGGTCTATCTGCCGTTGCAGATGCAGTGGCAGAAGGGGATGAGTGCCAGCGAGAGCGGCGCCATCATGGTCATCTTCATGATTTGCATCACTGCCGGGGCCTTTGTCGGTGGCAAGCTGATTGGCCGTACCGGTCACTACAAGAGCTTTGTCGCGGTAGGCTTTGGCCTCGCGGCGGTGGCGCTGTGGCAGATCCACTTCGATGCCTGGGTCAGGCTGGCGCTCGGGTTTGCCGGTATCGGTCTGGGTCTGGTGCTGCCCGCCCTCTCGGTAGTAGTGCAAAATGCCCTGCCACGGCAGGATCGCGGTATCGGCATGTCGCTGTTCAACTTCGGGCGGGAGCTGGGCGGTGCCGTCGGCGTGGCCATCTGCTCCATGCTGTTTCACTTCCGCCTGCCAGCCGGCAGCGATGGCGATCTGAGCCGGCTCGCCCCCGATCTGCTGGCCCTAGGCTTCAGCGCGACCTATATCGGCATGGCATGGATCGCCACGCTGGCGCTACTCATCACACTGCTCGCTCTTAAACGCCACGAGCTGGCATCCATCAGCGCCTGATCCGGCCTGCGCCGACATTGGCTCACCATAGATAGCATCAGGGCTCCCCGCGGGGAGCCCTGATTGTTATTTGGCGAATAGCGTGGCTGTTGCCATCAAGCCATTCTCAGGTTACTCCTGCGCCGGACTCTCCTTGCCCGCCAGCTGGCTCAGCCAGGCGAAGCGGCGGTTGGCCTCCTGCTCCGCTTCTTGATAGAGCTGGCTGGCCACCTCAGGCAGCTGGCGTTCCAGCCGCTGGAAACGGGGCTCGTGGCGCAGGGTGTCGGCCAGCGAGGCATTGGGGGCTCGCGAGTCGAGCGCCAGCGGCAGTTTGCCCTCGTCAGCGCGGCGCGGATCGAAGCGGTAGAGAGGCCAGAAGCCGGTGGCGGTCAGCTGCTTCATCTGCTCATGGCTCTCGGCCATGTCGTAGCCATGCTCCTCGCAGGGGCTGTAGGCGATGATGAGCGACGGCCCCGGGTAGGCTTCCGCCTCCTGAATCGCCTTCACCGTCTGGTTCATCTGGGCGCCGAGGGAGATCTGCGCCACATAGACGTGGCCATACATCATCACGCTGGCCCCGAGATCTTTGCGTGCCTTGCGTTTGCCCTGCTCGCCAAACTTGGTGATGGCACCGAGTGGCGTCGCCTTCGACTGCTGGCCACCGGTGTTGGAGTAGCACTGGGTATCGAGCACCAGCACATTGATGTTCTCCCCCAGACTCAGCACATGGTCGAGCCCGCCAAAGCCGATGTCATAGGCCCAGCCATCGCCGCCGATGAGCCAGACCGATTTTTCCACCAGATAGTCCGCATCGCGAGCCAGCTCTTGGGCTACCGGGGTCTGGTTCTCCTGCAGCAGCGCTCGCAACTGCTGGATATGGGCCCGCTGCTCGGAAACCGGCAGGGTGGCATCGCCGAGCGCCTCGCGCAGCGTTGCCGGGATGGTGTCGCCCAGGCTCGCCTGCAGGCGGCGAACCCGCTCCCTGTGCTGATCAACGGTTAGGCGGAAGCCCAGTCCGAACTCGGCGTTGTCTTCAAACAGCGAGTTGGCCCAGGCCGGCCCGCGCCCTTCGGCGTTGGTGGTGTAGGGGGTGGTAGGCAGGTTGCCGCCATAAATGGACGAGCAGCCGGTGGCGTTGGCAATCAGCAGCCGATCGCCATAGAGCTGGGTCAGCAGCTTGATGTAGGGAGTCTCGCCACAGCCGGAGCAGGCGCCGGAGTATTCAAACAGCGGCGAGATGAGCTGGGAGGTGCGGATGTCGATGCGCTCCAGCTGCTCGGCGCTGCGCTCTGGCAGGTCGAGGAAGAAGTCGTAGTTGGCCTTCTGCTCATCGAGGTGATCGAGGCGTGAAGCCATATTGATCGCCTTGCGATCCGGGTTGCTGCGATCCTTGGCCGGGCACACCTCGACGCAGAGATTGCAGCCGGTGCAATCCTCCGGCGCCACCTGCAGCACGTACTGCTGGCCGCGCATGTCACGGGATTTCACATCCAGCGCATCCAGGGTGGCAGGGGTAGCGGCCAGCGCATCCGCTTCCACCACCTTGGCGCGAATGGCCGAGTGGGGACAGGCGGCGACGCAGTAGTTGCACTGGGTACAGAGCTCCGCCTCCCAGATGGGGATCTCCTTGGCGATGTTGCGCTTCTCCCAGCGGGTGGTGCCGACCGGCCAGGTGCCATCCGGCGGGAAGGCGGAGACCGGCAGGCTGTCACCCAGCCCCGCCAGCATGGCGGCGGTGACGGTCTGGACAAAATCGGGGGCCTTGGCCGAAACCACCGGTGGGCGCGGGCGGCTGGCGGGATCCAGCTCGCCAAGTTGCACTCGGGTCAGAGCGGCGCAGGTTGCCTCCAGTGCCTGCCAGTTGCGTTCGACCAGCGCTTGTCCCTTGCTGCCATAGCTGGTGGCGATGGCCTGCTTCAGCAGGCTGGTCGCCTCTGCGGGGGGAATGATGGCGCTGAGCTGGAAGAAGGCCATCTGCATCACGGTATTGATGCGGTTGCCGAGCTGGCAGTCGCGGGCAATTTTGGCGGCGTTGATGATGTAGAAGCGCGCCTCTTTCTCGCGCAGGGCATGCTGTACCTCGCTGGGGAGGCGCTGCCAGATATCCGCTTCGCTGTAGGGGGTGTTGAGCAGGAATATGCCGCCCGCTTTCAAGCGTTCCGCCATCCGGTACTTGTCGACAAACTGCCACTGATGGCAGCCGATAAAGTCCGCCTCTTCCACCAGATAGGCCGATTGGAGCGGCCGCTCGCCCACCCGCAGGTGAGAGACGGTGAGGCCGCCCGCCTTCTTGGAGTCGTAGACGAAATAGCCCTGCGGATAGAGGTCGGTGTGGTTGCCGAGGATCTTGATGCTGTTCTTGGCCGCAGAGACGGTGCCATCGCTGCCAAGGCCGTAGAAGAGCGCTTCCAGCTTGTGCTGGTGGCTGTGGATGGGGCTTTGCGAATTCAGCGCGTGCAGCGGTAGCGAGAGACCTGTGATGTCATCGAAGATGCCGACGGTAAAGCGCGGACGCGGGTTCTCTTGCGCCAGTTCGGCAAACACCGCCAGCGCGCAGGCGGGGCCGAACTCTTTGGAGGAGAGGCCATAGCGACCGCCGATGACCCGCGGCAGGCTTGCCCGCTCGCCCCGGCTGACCGCTTCGGCCAGCGCCGTCATCACGTCGAGATAGAGGGGCTCGGCCTGTGCGCCCGGCTCTTTGGTGCGATCCAGCACGGCGATGGTGCGGGCACTCTCGGGAATCGCGGCCAACAGGTGCCCGGCCGAGAAGGGGCGGTAGAGGCGCACCTTCACCAACCCCACCTTCTCCCCTTGGGCCAGCAGGCGCTCGATCACCTCTTCACAGGTGCCGATGGCCGAGCCCATCAGCACCACAATCCGCTCCGCCTGCGGGTGGCCAACGTATTCAAATGGCCGGTAGTGGCGGCCGGTCTGTTCGCCAAAAGCCTGCATCGCCTCGCTCACATGGCCATAGGCGGTGTCATACCAGGGGTTGCTCGCCTCCCGGCACTGGAAGTAGGTGTCCGGGTTGGCGGCGGTGCCGCGAATGACCGGTTTGTCGGGGGTGAGCGCCCGGTCACGATGGGCACGGATGGAATCTGCGGGCAGCAGGGCTCGCAGGGTGTCGTCAGCGAGCGGCGCTATCTTGGCGATCTCGTGAGAGGTACGAAAGCCGTCGAAGAAGTGGATAAAGGGGAGGCGGCTGTTGAGGCTCGCTATCTGGGAGATCAGGGCGAAGTCCTGCGCCTCCTGCACATTGCTGGCACAGAGCATGGCACAGCCGGTCTGGCGCACCGCCATCACGTCCGAGTGATCGCCAAAGATCGATAGCGCGTGGGTAGCCACGGTACGCGCCGCCACATGCAGCACGAAGGGGATAAGCTGACCCGCCAGCTTGTAGAGGTTGGGGATCATCAGCAGCAACCCCTGCGATGAGGTAAACGAGGTCGCCAGCGCGCCGGTCTGCAGGGCGCCGTGGACGGCGGCGATGGCGCCCCCTTCCGACTGCATCTCGACAACCCGGGGCACATCCCCCCAGAGGTTCTTGCCCCGCTCGCTCGACCAGGCCGACGACTGTTCAGCCATGGCCGAGCTGGGGGTGATGGGGTAGATGGCGATGACTTCGCTGGTGCGGTACGCCACCGAGGCGACCGCGTTATTCCCGTCTGTGGTGATCATCTGTTTTCCACTTTGCTATGCCAGTTTGAAGGCCGATAGTTGCATCGGCAATGGATAGGTCGCAGGCATAGTAAGAGGGGCAATGAGATCGTATCAAACGGGATAAATAATCAATTAATAAGTCAGTAACAGTGGTTAATTTAATCCCGCCGCGTGGGTGCATGATTTTCTGCTGATAACCGGCGGGGGGCGATTGACGGGCCATTGACATGGCCCGTCAGCACGGGGTTAACCCCGCTCCACTTGCAGCCAGATGGCGCAC
>NZ_JBFOCS010000017.1:0-75022 GCF_040907905.1 Aeromonas sp. s13
AACCCATCCTCCCCTGCCAACCCCTTCTGCCCACAGATACTGCGAGCCTACGCAGCAACGGCTAGGGCGCCGTCGCCAGCTCGGGTGGCAGGGTACGCAGGATCTGCCGCTCTGCCAGGGTCGAGAGGATAAACATCACCATATAGCCAAGCCCCAGCGCCACGATAATCGCCACCACGTTGGCGGTGAACTCGGCCACCAGATAGTAGGCGGCGACCAGCGCCACTATGCCCGCCAGCCGGATCAGCAGGCTCTGGGTAAAGTAACCGTGGGCCTTGATGTAGGCGAGCTGATAGCCATTGAGCATCATAAAGATGAAGAAGATGGAGAAGTGGAACAGTACCGGCACAGCCCCCACGTAGTCGGCGGGGAAGAACAGCAGCACCAGCGGCTTGCCCGCCAACAGCATCAGGCCAAAGAAGGCCAGACTGACGATGGTGGAGAGACGGAAGATCCAGCTGCGGATCATCCTGATCTGGCGGTGATCGCCGTTGCGCAGATTGACCGCCAGCTCAGGCAGCACAAAGCGGTAGATAGGGAAGACAAACAGGGTGGTCATATAGGTGAAGATGGGGCGCACCACCACCTGAAAATCCCCCAGCTCGTCGAGGCTGAAGTGGCGGATGGTGAGCAGCACTGTGATGTAAATCATCAGGATGCTGGCCCCCGCCTCCAGGGATGCGGTAAAGCTCTTCTTCACATAGCTCACCATCTCGGGGCCGAGCGCCACCTTGGCGAGCGGCCTGGTGGCGATGGCCCGGCGCCGCGAAACATACATATAACCGGCGATGGCGAGCGACGAGAAGGTCAGCCCGTAGAAGAGCGAAGGGAGCGCATCCATCCCCAGCCCGAAATAACAGGCCATAAACAGCAGACCGTTGGCCAGCGGCTCCAGCCAGGTGACCCGGTTGGAGAGCTCATACATCCGGTACATGGCCACCAGATTGGTGAAGTAGACCTTGAGCCCCAGCCCGAAGATGACCCCCACCAGTTGCAGATACTCCACCCGGATATGGAGCCCGTGCTTGATATAGGGGATCACCGCCCCCCAGGTGAGCAGCACGATGCCAATCAGGAAGTAGCGAAAGATATTGATGATGTCCCGATCGTTTTTGGTCTGGGAGTAACTCACCACCATGGAGGAGCGAAAACCTGTCATCAGGATAAAAGAGAGGGAGATCAAATCCACCACGCTGTTGAACAGCGCCAGCTCCCCCTTGGCGACCCACTGCGCCAGCCACACCTTGAAGGCGAAGCCGATAACGATGCTGACCAACGAGGCCCACATCCCGGTGATAAAGGCCTGCTTGAGGCGCGCGAGAGAGGCGTATTGCATAACGAAAATGGATAACTTTCAGGGAAAAGAGAGAGGGCCATCTTATGAAAGCCCACCCCCCTTGAACAGCCTTAATCTCGGCGCACTCACAGCCACCAAAAAAAAACGCAAACGCAAAAGGCCCGCTTATTTCCTGCAAGCGGGCGTTTTGTGGTGTGCCGTTATGGCTGCTGATTGCAGCGATGGCACGGCTTGCTGCCAGTCTGTCGCGCAACCCTTATGACTGCGGCACTGCCTTGATCAGCTCTTCATAGTGATCAATCAACTCGGGGCCGTGCAGCGGCGAATCGTGGCCGCCAATCACCGTCTTGATCGGCAGCTTCATCGCCTTGAGCCGCTCGATGGTCTGCGGATAGGCCTTCACATTGGCAAAGCTCAGGTTGCCCAGCTTCTCCTTGAGGATGCAGTTGCCATAGAGCACCTGCTCGTCGGGGAAGTAGACAAAGATGCCGTCCGGCGTGTGGGCCGGGCCCGCATAGAAGGCGCGCAGCTTGCCCTCTTGCAGGGTGAAGTCGCCATCGTGCACCACGTTGGGCAGCACCAGCGGCAGATCCGGATACTCCGGCAGCCCCTTGCGGGTAAAGGCAACAATCTCGGCCCAGTCGCTCTTCATCAGATCCCGGGTCTGGCGGGTCGCCACCACCTTGGCCCCGATGGACTTCCAGTAGGCGTTACCGCCCGCACGGTCGGTGTGGTAGTTGGTGTTGATCACCTCCAGCACCGGCTTGCTGCTGACCCGTTTAATGAGCTTGTGCAGCTCGCGGGCGGTATCCGGCGTCCAGGTCGCCCCCACTACCGTCACCCCCTTGGCCCCGAAATAGACCATGGAGTTCTCTTTGACGTAGTAGTTATCCTCCACCACATAGACAGGGCCGCTCACCTGCTTGAGCTCGATCCCCGCCGCCCGCACGCTGCCCCCCCAGAAACTCGCCATCAGCACCACGGCCCCGGCCAACCCGCATTTCATCCAACCTTTCATCATCTTGCTCCCTCGAACCAACCGCCCCCTCGCCACCCCTGTGGCAAGCCGGGCCTTTTAAGCAGTGGGCAGAAGATACGGGGGATTTGTGAGGGGAAAATGCGGTTGTGTGAAGAGAAGGTGAAGTCAGGTGGAATTCAGAAAAAAATCAGGGGGAGATCGACTGCGAACCACGACAAAGATGGCGATTGGCGGTGCGCAGAGTGGAGAGTGGAGAGAGGTACAGGCTCAAAACGAACCGACAACACTGATAGCAGCCCCTCACCCTCACCCTCTCCCGATGGAGAGGGGATGGCCCGAGTCAATTCCAAACCCCCACCCGAACCTCGTACGTAAAGCACAATCAGCGGAGCCTATTTTCCCCCTTCTCCCCTTGCGGGAGAAGGGCTGGGGATGAGGGGGAGGTAACAATATGCCACATCATGTAGGGTCGATTAGCGCAGCGTAATCGTCCGTTTACCGCGAATAGCCTGATAGCAAGAGAAGCAGGAAACCCTGAACATCAGCGTCACCTCAACCCCCTTACTTTCGCGATCGTCAAAATATGCCTCGCTATTCTAACCTACAGCGCTTATAAATCATCATCAACTTCTTTTTCTGTTTTTAGCCTATGTAATCGCTCAACAAATTTAATGTTATTTACCATCACGGACAACATCGCTTTTATTTGATTTATACACAGAAATACTAACAACCAAACATTTAAAAATTTAATCTCAGGTATATAGTCAACAAAAAACGGATGATTTGAATAGAGCGCATATAAAAGACTATAAAATAAAGAACAAACAAGAACTGATGCCGAAGTAAAAATTATAATAACTAATGACTCAATTCTTCTGGTACTTTCCGTACCTTTTAATAAGGAAACCTTTGAAGGATTAGTAAATGATGTGATTGCCTCTGGGTAAATATAAGCGATCCATATACCTGCAATAGTAAATATTGCAGCAGATATATTCTGAAGAACCGACATAACTGATGATATACCTGAATATGACACATACTCAAAACAGCTGTATGCGACTAGTATACCCGCAATTAAATAGATAATTTGTGTCCTGAAAACTCTCAACATATCAGGCCACCACTGTTACCTTGTATTCATCTACTACATTTTCATTGTTTTTTTCAGTAAAACTAATTAATGACTTACGCTCTTTTAATAGTGAACCAAGAATTACTTTAGCTGGAAAGTAACTTTCATTAATTTTTTCATTTTTCTTGATCAGAATTTTCTTCCTTTCAACATATCGATCAAACCACTTTGTCGGCGCATCTCTACCATCCGTTTTAAACCCTACATTGTCCCACTTACTCCGAGGATCATGTTCCTCAGCATAGGTTTCCAGAATACCCTTTAATTCAGAAACAGTAAGAGACTCTTCTGATATAATCTCAACCTGCTTACTTCTGGATACCCTTTCATTATTTCCAGTTACTTTATCCCACATTTCAAACACCACATTTCTTTCTACTTTTTTAGTAGTTGAAATGGTTTCCCTAACAACAAGGTGTGATATATTTTTAGCAAGCTCAGCCAATGTTGCATCTCCAATTGATAATTCCTTCATATCAGCCTTTAATTTAAAGACCAAAGAAAAAGAACCATCATGTGATGTATACGATACATGTTTAGTAATTATTTCACGGCCTGCCTTAATATTTGGAATTGCGCTTTCTGTAGTCTTTTTCCTAGGGTGACTAACTCGTAAATCAATGCAGTTTTTTATAAATTTAACGACATCATCCGTATCAGATAATGAATGAGGGAATTTAATTGATGCGAGCAAATTAAGCGAAGGCATGAACCAATAATACATTGGCTGACCCAATATTAATTTTTTACCGCCAACACTAGCTTTTACAATATGTGAATCAGTGACTCCATCGCCGACCTTTGAATCTCCAATAACCCCATTAATGTTCCCATCATCTTTGCCAAACTTTTTCCAAAAAATAAATAGATAATCCCCCGTTACAGGATCATATTCCATAGATTTACAATATACTTTGGTACGATATGGATGAGTTTCTACATCCCACGGGATTGTTTGCTCTACCTCCCGTCCTTCTAACCACTTTGTCACCAGTGACAACGTATCAGCAAGAGATCCTTCTATTAATTCTTGAGCTTTCTCTTTCCTCTGTCGATAAAAGCCACATTGAGACACATCGAAAAATGTGATTAATCCTTGCTCCATGATTACCTCTATATAGAACTTTAATTTTCTAAGGCTAACACAACCCATATCGTTCTCATACAGATACCAATTAAAATTATCAATAAGTATGAATTTCAACCAGAGCTGTCACGCCCATTTTGTAACGTAGATGTAAGTATTAGTTTGAAAAATAAATAATCAGCTAAGCCGTTCACTAGATAGCAATAAGAAAACCACCCGCATCGTGCTGGTGGTTATTCATTATCTGAGAATGAACCCGAGATATTTAACTCATAACAGCATTCACCCCAACGGCGGCGTCCGCGGTGGCACCCTTCGCGTGCTGCCGGTGAACTCAACGCCGAGGCAACACAGCAAACTGTTCCCCTCTCACCCACGACCAGTACAGACACGCCCCAAACTAAAATAGTGCAACCATGGCTAATAAACGGCGTTTTCACTGACGGGTATGATGCAGGCCAGATGTATCGCTTGTTAGTGAGATAAGGAACCAAGGTCATGGCTATTCATGGAGCTACCCCGGTGATGCTGAAGGCTATCGACAGCCTGCAGCTCGCCAACGTCAATCCCGGCAGCAATCAGAAGCTTGCCCTTCATCTGGGTGAAGGCAAGGAGTACACCATTCATATCGGCAAGAGTGGGGATGTCTCCGTACAACGGGACCTGGCCCATTTAAGCACGCTGGGCCGAATCAAAAATGCGGTGGTCGATTTCTTTAGCCGCGCCGCCACCAAGGGGGAGAGTGCGCTCACCACCCGGGCCACTCAAATTCAGTCCGAGGTGCAGCGGCAGCTGACCGAACTTGGCCAGATCAAGAAGCTTGTACAGCAAGCCTTTAACCAGCCCGTCAACGAGTTCAAGAACGAGGCCCAATATCTGAAGCCGGGTAGCGATCCCAAAACGGCGACCATGGCCGACATCACAGATGCCAACAAGAAGCGCCTCGGTCTGGAGACGCTGGATAAGGACTCCCTGAGCTTTGTGCAGCAGCACTTCTCCAGCTTTATCAACGGTAAAGATGCCATCTTCAGCATGCTGAGCAGTCGGGTGATCGAGCGGACGATCGCCCTGCACGAGTCACTCTCGGGTGAGGCACTCAGTTCGGCGTTGAATACGCTGGGCCATGAATCGGAGGCGTTCAACGCCAAGGTCAATGCAGAGTTCAATCGCAGCTTCGTCCAGCTGTTTGAGCAAAGAGCCAACGCCGAGCTGGACGCCCTGACCGAGGCAAACACCCGCGCCAACAAGACCTCACCGCTGGTCGAAGAGCGCACTGGCTCATCGGACGGGGAGAACGTCGCCGCCAAGATGAAGAAAAGCGTGCGCTTTAACGACAATCCGGTGAGCGATGTCCGGGTGTTCGAGCTGGAAGAGGGCCGAGCACTCAATATCAAGGTGTAACCCTTGCCATGAATATGGATGACGGCCCGCTCGGTGGCGGGCCGTCTCTTTGTGATCGTGCCCTGCCCCTTCGAAGACGACCGGGCAACCGGACTGGAGTGTTGTGTTGGATATCTATCAGAAAATCGTGGCCGAGCTGTCGGTCGAACCGCTGGCCTTCGATGAAAACGGCGTCTGCACGTTCGAGATCCAGCGAACAGCAGAGGAATCGAGCGCCCCCTTTGTGGTCAATATCGTGGCTCAGCCCGACGAAATGGCGCTGGTGCTCTCGGTGACCACGGCGAGCGATCTTCCCGCGCGCCTGTCTCGCGAATTGTTCCTGCGTTTTGGCGAGCATGCCCTCGCCCCCTTGCGCCATGGCTACGGAGTCGGCATCTATCCCGGCACCGAGCGGGTATCGTTTTTCTCCCGGATAGCGCTGGGGAGCTATCGTCCGCAGCAGATCAGGGAAAGCCTCGCCGATCTGCTGGAGAAGGCCCACGAGTGGGAGGCCAGCTTGTTACAAGATGAGCAGACCCCGCCTGTGACAAAAAGCGAAATGGGTGCGGGCCAGAACATCCGGGTGTGATGGCCAAAGCCAGAAAATGGACGAAAAAAGAGGGAGGCATGATGCCTCCCTCTCTCTTTGTGCCTGACCTAACAACAATCAGGCCAGCTGTAGCGATCAAGCCAACGGCGGCGTCCGTGGCGGCACCATCCGCTTGCTGCCGGTGGACTCGAAGGCCGAGGCGAAGCGCAGCAGGTTGTTGTCGTCATAGGCGCGACCGGCGAAGGTCAGCCCCACCGGCATACCGATATCGGCCATCACCCCCATGGGGACGGTAACGGTCGGCACGCCGAGGTGGCGAATGGCGAGGTTGCCGTTGGCAACCCAGATGCCGTTACTCCAGGCGATATCGGCGGAGGCCGGATTCACATCAGCATCAGCCGGGGCGACGTCGGCGACGGTCGGGAACAGCACGGCGTCGAGCTTGAGCCCGTCCATCCAGTCTTCCAGATCCAGCTTGCGGGTCTTCTCCAGCCCACGCAGGCCATCCGGCACTGTGACGATCTCGTCCCAGGATTTCAGGCCGCGCTTGGCCATATTGACGTACTCGTCCATGCCCGCCGCCAGATCGCCCTCGCGGTTCGGCAGGGTGCCCGGATCGTGGGGGAAGATCTTCGGCCCATCGACATCCTCAAGCTTGTTCAACTTGGGATCGCCGTTGGCGCGCAGGAAGTCGTCGAACGCCCAGCCGGAGAGCTCCCACAGCTCGTCGTTGAGGAACTCCGGGCTCACGATGCCGCGGTTGAACACGGTCGGCGCGCCGGGTCTGTCCCCTTCGCAGTTGGAGACCAGCGGGAAGTCCACTTCGATAACTTCGGCGCCAGCGGTTTCCAGCGCCTGACGAGCCTGCTCCCACAGCGCGATCACGGTCTCGCGGGTATGGATGCGCTGACCGGTCGGGCCGCCGATACCGGGGTTTTCGCTGGTGCCGGCCAGTTCATCCTTGTTGATAAACATGCGCGGCACGCCGAGGCGCTTGCCCTTGAGGGCATCGGCCTTGGCTGCCAGCTCCAGATAGGAAGCCGGACGCACTTCGGAGGCCTTGGGCAGCTTCACCCAGGGCTGCAGGCGCCACAGATCGCCACGGGTGTCGGCATCGTCGGCCACTACCACGTCGAGCACTTCCAGAAGATCATTCATGGTGCGGGCATAGGGCACCACCACATCCATGGTCGGAGTCAGCGGCCAGTTGCCGCGCACCGAGATGACGCCACGGGACGGGGTGTAGGCACACAGACCGTTGTTGGAGGCAGGGCCTCGGCCGCTCGACCAGGTCTCTTCGGCGAGACCAAAGGCGGAGAAGCTGGCGGCGGTGGCGGTACCGGCACCGTTGGAGGAGCCGGAAGCAAACGGCGCGGTCAGGTAGTCGGCGTTGTAGGGGCTCTCGGCACGGCCATAGACGCCGCGCTGCATGCCGCCATTGGCCATCGGTGGCATATTGGTTTTGCCAAGGCAGATGGCACCGGCGGCGCGCAGCCGCTCAACGGTAAAGGCATCGCGCTGGGCCACCAAATCCTTGAAGGCCGGGCTGCCGGAGGCGGCAGTCAGCCCCTTGACCAGATAGCTGTCTTTGGCGGTGTAGGGGATGCCGTCGAGCGGCCCCAGGGTTTCGCCACGGGCGCGGCGGGCATCGGAAGCTTCGGCTTCTTTCAGCGCATCGGGATTGGCGACCACCACGGCATTGAGTTTGGTGGCAGTCTCTGGGCCGTTGTAGGCCTCGATACGGGCCAGATAGGCCTTGACCAGTTCGACCGCTGTGGTGCGGCCTGATTCGAGCGCGGCACGCAGCTCGGCAATGGAAACCTCGGTCACTTCGATCATTTAGGATCTCCTGTAAAAGGGTGACTGTTTGTCATGATGATCGCCGCATCTGCGCCTGCGACCATCACACCATCAAGAGATAAAACCCCACGGCGTGGGGTTTTGAATACCAACCTCAGCTGGCTTGGAACAGGTTCTTACTTGCCAGAAGGAATTTGCTGAGTAATGCAGTGAATATTGCCACCGCCCAGCAGGATCTCGCGGGCCGGTACGCCGATCACGGTGTGGTCGGGGAAGATCTCTTCCAGAATGCGCTGGGCTTCGCCATCGGTGGCAGCATCCAGCAGCGGGTAGACGATGCGATCGTTGGTGATAAGGAAGTTCACATAGGAACCGGCCAGACGGCCTTCTGCCTCGCGCGGTACACCGCTGCCGCTCTCGACACCGGCAGACTCCTCTTCAGTGCAGAACAGCGGGCCCGGCTGGGGCAGCTTCCACACTTTCAGCTTGCGACCTTTGGCATCGACCGCCGCTTCCAGCACCTTGAGGGCGGCCACGGAGCGGGCGTACTGGGGATCGTTCTGGTCGTCAGTCCAGTGCAGGGCCACTTCACCCGGACGCACGAAGCAGCACATGTTGTCGATGTGGCCGTCGGTTTCGTCCATATAGACGCCTTCGTCCAGCCAGATAAAGCTGGTGACGCCCAGATAGTCGCGCAGGTGAGCTTCGATCTGCTCTTTGGTCAGGTGCGGGTTGCGGTTTTCGTTGAGCAGGCACTCGGCGGTGGTCAGGCAGGTGCCTTCGCCATCGACATGGATGGAGCCCCCTTCCAGGATCAGCGGCGCGTCGTAGCGAGCCATGCCGTGCTGGGCCAGCATCTGGGCAGCGACCTCTTCATCCTGATTCCACGGGTAGTAGAGACCACCCTTGTGGCCGCCCCAAGCGTTGAAGCCCCAATCCACCCCACGGCACTCGCCGGCCGCGTTGGTAACGATGGTGGGGCCGGTATCGCGGGCCCAGCAGTCATCGCTGTTCATTTCGACCAGGGTCACATGGGCGGGCATGGTGGCGCGGGCCTGCTCCATAAACTGGGCCGGTACCCCCATAAAGACCGGAGTCGCACCACCGATGGCATCGGCCACCTTGGCGAAGGTCTCTTGCGCGAAGCGACCGGCTACGCGCCAGTTGTCCGGGCGAAACGGCCAGATCATCCAGACGGCCTGCTGGTGCGCCCACTCGGCGGGCATGGTGAAGCCGTCGGCGGCCGGCGTGGAGTTAATGGTCTTGATGCTCATCGCAAGGCTCCTTGCATGGATTGAGGCCCCCGTTTACGCCCGATGCGGCGCGGGAACCCGGAAAAATAAGAGTGGGTCGCAGATTAAGACGTTGCGCCCCCATCCATCAAATGAATAGGATGGATTGTCCCATAAACACGGCGAATAATCCCCCCATGAAACTGCACCAGCTCGACCTCAATCTGCTGCTCGCGTTTGACGCCCTGATGACGCAAGGGAGCGTCACCCGCGCCGCCGAGGCGCTCTTTATCAGCCAGCCCGCCATGAGCCACTCCCTAAACCGGCTGCGCACCTTTCTCGGCGACCCGCTTTTGGTACGCACCCCGCAGGGGATGCTGCCGACCCCGCGCGCCCAGCGGCTGCATCTCGGGGTGCAACAGGCGCTGCGGCTGCTGGAGCAGCAGCTCACCGAGGAAGAGGAGTTCGAGCCGAGCCAGTCGAAGCGGCGCTTCGTGCTCTGCACCACAGATTACGTGGAGTGCGTGCTGATCCCGCCGCTTATTCAGCGGCTCAGACGGCTAGCGCCGGGTGTCACCATCGAGATCCGCATCCTGCGCGACACCCTGCCGGAGGTGGAGCTGGCAAGTGGCGAGATCGATCTGGTGCTGGGCTTTGACGAGTACATGCAGGTGCCGGGGTATCTCGGCAAGGAGACCTGGCTCACCGAGCCGCTGGCCGGACTGGTACGCGCCGATCTGCCGATTGCCAAATCGGCCCCCGCCAGCACCGAGGATGACCCTTCCCAATGGATGGAGCGCATCACCCTGCAGCAGCTTATCGCCATGCCCCATGTGTTCCACTCGCCCCTTGGCACCTCGGAGGCGAGCATCGACCGCTATCTGAAGAGTCAGGGCTTTAGCCGCACCATCTCGGTCAACAGCCAGAGCTATATGTCCGCCGCCGCCATCGTCAGCCAGAGCGATCACCTCTTGGTGCTGCCCAGCATGGTGGCCGAGCTGCTCGCCACCCACTGGCCGCTGAAAAGTCTGCCGCTGCCCGAAGATGTGCCGGATTATCACCTCAACTGCGTCTGGCATCCCGTGCACGCGCAGCAACCGGCGCTGGTATGGCTGAAAGATTTGATGAAGGAGCTGGTGGGGCCGAGGTGAGGCCGCAGCGTCTGGCATCAAAGGTTGATGGAAAAGCCGAGGAAGGGCTGAGACCAGAAACAACAGTGGCTCCCAAGGGAGCCACTGTTGTTGCTGCGGTATCGCGTTACGCCCGCAGGGCCCGCATCAGCTGGGCAACCACGTCGTCGAGCAGGGGGCGATCGGGGCGGCACTGGGCGAAAGTGACCAGCCCTTGCAGGTTGATCAGCAGCAGTGCAGTGAGGGTGTGGATATTGCTATCCGGGGCCAGTTCACCCTTGGCCTGCGCCTGTGTCAGCAACTCGGCCAGATCCTGCTCCAGCTCGCCATAGATCCCCTTGACCCGCTGGGTCAGCTCCTCATCCTGCTCGCTCAGCTCCATCATGGTGCGGGTCACCAGACAGGAGCCGCAGAGCGCCTCCCCCACAATCCGGTCGAGATAGGCCGCAAGGCCCGCCAGCGGGCTCGGGTTGTCGAGCAGGGAGCGGCGCAGGGTGCGTTTACCCTCGACATAGTGATCCACCGCCGCCAGCAGCAGGCCGCGCTTGTTGCCAAAGGCGCCGTAGATGCTGCCCGGGTGCAGGCCGGTGGCGGCCACCAGCTCCTGCATGGTGGTCTTGGCATATCCCTTGGCGCGAAACGCTTCCATGGCATTTCGCAGTACCTCTTCCCGATCAAACTCGGCTATGCGCATGGTTCCTCCCGTGGGAAATGGTTCACCGGCAAGGGGCAACAGGGCCCGCCGATAAAGAGTGGCTGGAAAGGGCGGCAAGTTTACCCCAGCCGCCCGCTCGGGCCAACCTTCTTGAATGCGCATTCAAAAAAAGCTTGCGCCCGACGCAAAAAACGTCTTGAATGCACGTTCAAGAATAACCCGTTCAGGACAACCTATCATGAATACCCTGTTTCAGCCGTATCGACTCAATGACACTCTGACCCTGGCCAACCGTTTCATGATGGCCCCGCTCACCCGCTGCATGGCAGGCCCAGGTCTGGTGCCGACCGAGCAGATGGCTGCCTATTACGGCCGCCGCGCCGACATCGGCCTGATTGTTTCCGAGGCCGTCATCATCCGCCCCGATGCGCAGGGCTACCCCAATACCCCGGGCCTCTTCACCCAGGCGCAGATCGATGGCTGGAAGAAAGTGACCAGCGCCGTGCATGCCAAAGGCGGCAAGATCTTCGCCCAGCTGTGGCACGTCGGCCGCCTCTCCCACCCCTTCTTCCATCAGGCTGAAGTGTTGGCCCCCTCTGCCGTGGCGCACGAGGGCACTGTGCCCCGCATGCGCGAGCTGACCTATCAGGTGCCGCGCGCCCTGACCGAGGCGGAAATCGCCCAGCTGGTGCTGGATTACGCCCAGGCCGCTGCCAACGCCATCGAGGCGGGCTTTGACGGGGTGGAGATCCACGGTGCCAACGGCTACCTGATCGACCAGTTCCTGCACCACTCCACCAACCTGCGCACCGACAACTACGGTGGCAGCCCGGAAAAGATGAGCCGCTTCGCGCTGGAAGTGGTTGATGCCATCAGCGCCCGCATCGGCGGTGATCGGGTTGGCATTCGTCTCTCCCCGGGTGCCTATGTCCATCTGGCTGGCAGCCCGGAAGATCGCGCCGTGTTTGACTACCTGCTGGGCAAGCTCAACGATCGCCCGCTGGCCTATATCCACCTCGGCATCTTCGATGACAACCTCACCTTCGATTATCTGGGTGGCCGCGCCTCCGACTATCTGCGCGTCCACTACAAGGGCAATCTGGTCGGGGTGGGCAACTACGACGCCGAGCGCGCCGCTGCGGCCATCGAGGCCAACCGCTTCGATCTGGTGGCCATCGGTCGTCCGCTTATCGCCAACCCGGACTATCTGGCCAAGGTGAAAAATGGCGAAGCGCTGGTGCCCTACGCCGACACCATGCTGGCCGAGCTGGTATAACCGCGAAGCCATCGCCAGACGACAGGCAATAAAAAACGAGGGGAGCTGTTGCTCCCCTCGTGCTATCTGGCTGATGCCGCATTCCGTTGGTGCGGGCTTAATTGGTGCGGATGCTTAATTGGTACGAAATAGCGCCTCGATGGAGAGCCCCTGGCTCAGCAGGATCTCCCGCAGACGGCGCAGCCCCTCCACCTGGATCTGGCGTACCCGCTCGCGGGTCAGGCCAATCTCGGCTCCCACATCCTCGAGGGTGGCCGGCTCATAACCCAGCAGACCGAAACGACGGGCCAGCACTTCCCGCTGCTTGGGATTGAGCTCCTCCAGCCAGTGGACAATGCTGCTGCGCATATCATCTTCCTGAGACTCCAGCTCAGGCCCCATGCCGCGTTCATCTGAAAGCACATCCAGCAATGCCTTGTCGCGATCGCCACCGATGGGGGTGTCCACTGAGGTGATCTTCTCGTTGAGCTTGAGCATGCGGTTCACGTCATCCACCGAACGATCCAGCGCGAAGGCGATATCCTCGGCGGTCGGTTCATGATCTAGACGGTGAGAGAGTTCGCGCGCGGTGCGCAGGTAAACGTTTAACTCTTTGACCACATGAATGGGCAGACGGATGGTGCGGGTCTGGTTCATGATGGCCCGCTCTATGGTCTGGCGGATCCACCAGGTAGCATAGGTAGAGAAACGGAAGCCGCGCTCGGGGTCAAACTTCTCGACCGCACGGATAAGACCGAGGTTGCCCTCTTCGATAAGATCCAGCAGCACCAGGCCGCGGTTGTTGTAACGACGGGCGATTTTCACCACCAGTCGCAGGTTGGACTCGATCATGCGCTTGCGGGCGGCTTTGTCCCCCCGCAAGGCACGACGGGCGTAGTAGACTTCCTCTTCGGCAGTGAGCAGCGGGGAGAAACCTATCTCCCCCAGATAGAGTTGCGTGGCATCCATCACCTTGTTCAGTTCCGGTGCCAGCAACTCATCGGAGATAGTCTCGTCCGCCTCGGCGGCTACCTCCTGCAACTCTTCTACCTCGTGAGATTCGGGTTCAGCGTCAAACTCTAACTCTGCATCCTGCATTACCAGTTGTTCTTGGCTCATGGTGTGTCTCCCTGACGTTACCAGAGTAAGACGGTCTCTCTGGGGTTAACGCTTTGGCAAATAGCTCATCGGATTGATCGACTTGCCTCTGTACCGGATCTCGAAATGCAATCGCACATCCGGCGCGTCCGTGCTACCCATGTTGGCAATGACCGAGCCCCCCTTGACGCTGTCCCCTTCCTTCACCCGCAACTCGTCGTTGTGTGCGTAAGCGGAGAGATAGTCATCATCATGCTTGAGGATAATCAGCTTGCCGTACCCCCTTAAAGCACTGCCAGCGTATACCACTTTACCGCTGCTGGCGGCGTAGACGGGTTGCCCCTTCTGGCCGGCTATGTCGATCCCCTTGTTACCCTGTTCTGCAACAGAGAACCCCTCGACAATCCGGCCTTTTGCGGGCCAGTGCCAAGCAAGTCTCGACTGGGAGTTGTTTGTTTTTTGTTCTTTTACCTGAGCGTATTCCTTCGGTGCTGCCGGAGCAACGGATTTCTGAGAGATGAACGGCGTGGTCTGACCAGATCCACTCGGCTCGGCCAACGGACGCGGACCGCTGCTCGGACGGCTCACGGCCACCGGCGTTACGGTTGCCGGACGAGTCGCAGCCACCATCTGGGTCGAACTACCGCCTGCGGTCTGGACATTGAGCACCTGACCCGGTTGCAGCGCATAGGGGGCGCTCAGGTTATTGCTCTGGGCCAGCGCCTGCGGTGTCATGCCGAACTGGCGGCCGATGCTGCTCAGGGTATCGCCGCGACGCACCTCATAGGTACCGGCACTGCGGCTGCTGCTCATGCTGGCGCTGGAACCATCGAGTCGCAGTCGCTGCCCCGGATAGATGTTGTAGGGCGGACTGATGTTGTTGAGGCTGGCCAGCGACGGCACGTCGTTGCCGGAGTTGAAGGCGATAGAGTAGAGGGTATCGCCCCGCTTCACCACATAGCTGCCGCCCTGAATGGGGGCGCTGACCTGGGCACCGCTTTGGCGAGCCGGAATGGTCGAGACAAACTGCCCCTCATCAACACCATCTACCGGAGCTGCATTTTTACTGGAGGAGCAGGCAAGCAGCAGCCATGACAACACCACGACACTGCTTCCTTGCCAAATACGCGAACGCATAATGGATCCTTAACGACTAAACCAGAAATAGGCCACCACGGCCAGACCAATACAGAGCCAACCGAGCACATCTACGTAGTGCATCAGTTTGCGTTCCATCTTCTCGCCACCCCAGCGCATCAGGCCCGCAACCAGGAAAAAGCGCATGCCACGACCGATGAGGGAGGTGATGATGAAGGGCAGCAGAGCCATTTGCAACAACCCTGCCGTCACGGTAAACACCTTGTAGGGGATAGGGGTGAAGCTGGCAATGAAAATGACCCAGATCCCCCACTGCTCAAACCAGTTGCGAGCGATCTCGATCTTGTCCTGATAGCCCACAGACTCCACCAGTGGCAGCACGACCGGATCCCACAGGGCATAGCCAAGGGCATAGCCAAACAGGGCGCCCAGCACAGAGAAGAGGGTAGCCAGCGTAGCGTAGTGCCACGCCTTATGGGGCTTGGCGAGCGCCATCGGTGCCAGCATCACGTCCACCGGGATCGGCCAGAATACCGACTCGATGAAAGCGGTGATGGAGAGATACCAGGGGGCATGCTTGTGGCGAGCCCACTGCATCACCAGTACGTACAAACGGGAAAACAACTTCACTCAACATCTCCGTCAATCAGGGGAACAAAACGTACCGGCTCCAGAATACGGCTGGTCAGCTGGGATCCGGATCGTTCGATCAGTTGCAGGGTCTGCTGGCTGTCACCCACGGGCAACACCAGTCGGCCCCCTTCGGCCAGCTGATCGGTGAGCGCCGTCGGGATCTCGCTCGCCGCGGCCGTCACCAGAATGGCGTCATAAGGCCCCTTGTTGGGCCACCCCAGCCAGCCGTTGCCGTGCTTGGCCGAGACATTGTGCAGATCGAGCTGGCGCAGTCGGCGTCTGGCCTGGAACTGCAGCGACTTGATCCGCTCCACGGTATACACATGCTCCACCAGATGGGCGAGGATCGCCGTCTGGTAACCGGAGCCAGTGCCAATCTCCAGCACATGGGCCGGATTGTTTTGCATCAGCAACTCGGTCATTCGCGCCACCATATAGGGCTGCGAAATGGTCTGGCCGTGGCCAATGGGCAGGGCTGTGTTATCCCACGCCTTGTGCGCCATGGCCTCGTCCACAAACAGCTGGCGCGGCACTTTCGCGATGGTCGCCAACACGCGAAAATCGCGAATATCCTGCGCGATGAGCTGATTTAACAGGCGCTGTACTATCACACCACCCTCATCCCTGCAGATCTAACCAGGCCCCCAGACCGGCGAGACTGTCATAGGCAGTCATGTCGATGGTCAGAGGGGTAATCGAGACATAGCCCTGCTCGATGGCAGCAAAATCGGTGCCTTCACCGGCATCCTGCTGGCTACCGGGGGGGCCGATCCAGTAGATGGGCTGGCCACGGGGATCCTCGGTGCAGATCACCGACTCCGCCCGGTGGCGGTTGCCAAGGCGGGTGGTCTTGATCCCCTTGATCTGCTCGAGGGGCAAGTCCGGCACGTTGACGTTGAGGATCTGATCGGCAGGCAGGGGGTGTTTCATCAGCCCCTTCACCAGCAGGGCCGCATAGTGGGCCGCCGTGGCGAAGTGGGTCTTGCCTACCAGCGAGATGGCGATGGAGGGGTAGCCAAGATGGCGCCCCTCGGTGGCCGCGGCGACCGTGCCCGAGTAGATGACATCATCCCCCAGGTTGGCGCCGTGGTTGATGCCGGCCACCACCATGTCGGGTTCAGGACGCACCAGCTCGTTGACCGCCAGATGCACGCAGTCGGTCGGCGTCCCCTTCACCGCATAGCTCTCGCACCCATTAAAGCCGTTTTCTGCAATGCGGGTAACCCGCAGCGGTACTTCCAGCGTCAGGGAGTGACTCGCGCCGCTGCGGTTGCGATCCGGCGCCACCACAATGACCTCGCCGCAGGCGCGCAGCGCCTCGCTGAGGGCACGAATCCCCTCGGCATGCACACCATCATCATTACTGACCAGAATTCGCATCGGTCTGATTCCTGAAACCGTGATCGGCCTCTTCGGCCTGCATTAACTCGCGCACCACGCTGGTGGCAAACGCGCCCGCCGGCAGGAAGAAGGAGAGGGTCAGCGCCTCACCGTCCAACTGCCAGCTCATCAGCTCCGGCTTGAGCAGCAGGGGGCGCCTGTCCTGATCCAGCCCGGCTTTCTCCAGCCCGTCACACCAATCGCTGTAAGGGGCCAGCACGCCCTGCTCGAACTCGGCAGCGGCACCCTGACTGGCCAAACGGCCACGGCCCCACTGGGGCGCGGTAAGCTGCACGTCGCCGGAGGCAAGACGCGCTTCCAGCTCGGGGGTCACGTTCTCTTCGCTGAAGATGGAGTGGCTGCCCTTGAGCATCACGCAATCACCGGCCAGCAGCTGATGGGCCAGCCCCTGTTCGATACGGGCGCTGACGATGGCGTTGAACAGCATGCTGCGGGCCGCAGAGAGGTAGAGTGAGCGCTTGTTGCGATCCTTGATCCGCTTGCCGGCAAACATCGCCTTGGCCGCTTCCAGGTTGTTGCCATCGCGGCCAAAACGCTGCTCACCATAGTAATTGGGCACGCCCTGAGTGGCGATGGCCTGCAGGCGGGCTTCCAGCCCGTCGGCCTGTTCCAGACCGGTGAGACGCAGGGTGAAGTGGTTGCCCTTGAGGTAGCCAACCCGCAATTTGCGGTTGTGACGCCTGGCTTGCAGGATCTGGATGCTGTCGCTCTCGATAACCGACAAGTCCGGCTCGGCCTTGCCCGGCAGATGAATGCCAAACCACTGCTCGGTCACCGCGTGGCGATCTTTCAGGCCCGCCCAGGTCACCGCATTGCGGTTGACCCCGGCCGCATCGGCCAGCAGACCCGCCACCCAGGCGGTGTTCTCGCCGGTTTTGCGCACCCGGACGAAGATGTGCTCCCCTTCACCGCAAGGCTCAAACCCGAGATCTTCATTGACCACGAAGTCGGCGGCCTCGGCCTTGAGGATACCGCGGGCAGTGGGCGCCCCGTGCAGATAGGCAAGTTGTTCCAGCATTATTGTTTCACCAGTAGGACGACGGCTTCGGTGGCGATCCCTTCCTTGCGCCCCGTAAACCCAAGCTGTTCGGTGGTGGTCGCCTTGACGTTCACCCGGTTCAAATCACATTGCAGATCGGCGGCCAGCACGGCGCACATGGCGTCGATATGGGGGGCCATTTTGGGGGCCTGGGCGATGATGGTCACATCCAGGTTGCCGATGGCATACCCCGCCTGCTGTACCCGGGCAAAGACATCACGCAGCAGAATGCGACTGTCGATCCCCTTGAACTCGGCAGCGGTATCGGGGAAGTGGCGACCGATGTCACCGGCACCAATAGCCCCCAGCAGGGCATCGCTCACCGCGTGCAGCACCACATCGCCGTCAGAGTGGGCAACCAGCCCCTGCTCGTAGGGAACCGGCACGCCACCCAGCATGCAGGGGCCAACACCACCAAATTTATGAACATCAAAACCATGACCAATGCGCATCATCAGCGGCAACCTCCCAACATGCTGAAACCAACCCCATCAATTTTGTGTACGTCCACACCATGTCCAATCCGGATCATGCTAACTCCTTGTTCGGGCCTGTTTGTTCGAGACACTCTGCTCTGAACGGTCTGTTCTGACTGAGGGGCTTATGCCTGCTTGCTTAAAAACAGCCCCGCCAGCGACAAGTCTTCCGGCCGGGTCACTTTGATATTGTCGGCGCGCCCCTCCACCATCCGCACCGTGAATCCGGCCCGCTCCATGGCGGAGGCCTCGTCGGTGATGGTGGCGCCCAGCAGCAGCCCCTCTTCCAGCGCCCGCTTCAGGGTACGGGTCGGGAACATCTGCGGCGTCAGGGCATGCCAGAGCTGCTCGCGCTCGACGGTGGCGATGATATTGCCCTCCCCATCGGAGCGTTTCATGGTATCGCGCACCCGACTGCCGAGAATGGCACCGCCACAGTTCATGGCCGCGGCAATCAGCGCATCGAGATCGCCGTGAGTCAGGCAGGGGCGGGCCGCATCGTGCACCAGCACCCACTCCCCTTGCGCCACATGGAGACCATTGAGGACGGAAAAGGCGCGCTCGGCGCCTCCCTCTACCCGCACAATCCGCGGGTCGGCCGCCACGGACAGGGCCTCGAACCAGCGATCATGGGGCGCCAGCGCCACGATCACCTGGGCGATGGCCGGGTGGGAGAGCAGCCGCTCCAGGGTATGTTCGAGAATGGTTTTACCCGCCAGTTGCAGGTACTGCTTGGGGCAATCGGCCCCCATCCGGCTGCCGATACCGGCGGCAGGGACGATCGCCGTCAGGCCGGATACCCGGCAGGCATCAGTCATCGTAGGGCTCATCGTCCGGCGCTGTCTCTTTGTCTTTCTCTTTGGGGATGATCCGGTAGAAGGTCTCCCCCTGCTTGATGTAACCCAGATCGTTGCGCGACAACTCCTCGATGGCCTCGAGGCCAGAGGTGAGATCATCTATCTCGCGGTAAATGAGGTCGTTACGATCCTTGAGAGTCTGGTTGTCCCGCTGTTGCTGCGAGATGGCCTCCGACAGGTTCTGATAATCGGATAGCCCGTTCTTCCCCAGCCAGAGGTCATATTGCAGTCCCCCCAGCAGGAGGATCAGGATCAGGGTGAATAGCCGCATGCACTAGGTCTCCTTCAGGCGGCCTAGTGTCCCATATTCGGTGCCAAGACAAAAGAAAGCGAGCACCCGGGAGCCACCGGCCGAACATAAAAAAGTGCCCAAGAGTGAATCAGATAGCACAAAGCCCCGCCAAACCGGCGCAAGGATGGCCAACCAGGGCGCTCCTTGTCCGGGGGCGGGGCTCTCAATCAGAAAGCGGTAAGGGGGATCAGTTCACCGCGACCGGCTCTCCCGCGCTCTCGGCCGGAGTGTTGTACTCCTCCTCGGCATCGCGGAAACGCTCCAGCATCGCTTTTGAGGGCGCTTCGCCAAGCAGACTGCCCACCACGATGGCCAGCAGTGCGAACAGGAAGCCCGGAATGATCTCATACAGTCCCAGCCAGCCGAACTGCTTCCAGACGATGACGGTGATGGCACCGACCAGCATGCCCGCCAGCGCGCCGTTGCGGGTCATTCGCGGCCACAGCACCGAGAGCAGCACCACGGGGCCAAAGGCGGCACCGAAACCGGCCCAGGCGTAGCTCACCAGCCCCAGCACCCGATTTTCCGGATTCATGGCGACGGCGATGGCAATCACCGCGATCAGCAGCACCATCAGGCGACCCACCCACACCAGCTCACGCTGGGAGGCGTTCTTGCGCAGGAACGGCTTGTAGAGATCCTCGGTGATGGCGCTGGAGCAGACCAGTAATTGACAACTTAGAGTGCTCATCACCGCCGCCAGAATGGCGGAGAGCAGCACACCGGCGATCCAGGGGTTGAACAGGATTTTGGAGAGCTCGATAAAGACCCGCTCCGGGTTGCCGGTCA
Source organism: Aeromonas sp. s13 (assembly GCF_040907905.1). Classification (NCBI taxonomy): domain Bacteria; kingdom Pseudomonadati; phylum Pseudomonadota; class Gammaproteobacteria; order Aeromonadales; family Aeromonadaceae; genus Aeromonas; species Aeromonas sp. s13. The sequence goes on from NZ_JBFOCS010000017.1 coordinate 20,187, forward strand.
CTCCAGCCGCTACTTCCGGGAAGCGGGCAAAGTAGGCCAGACCGAAGAAACCGATGGCCACCGCACCAGCGAGGCAGAACACCATCCAAGTCATGCTGATGCGACGGGCATTGGCCATGGAGTGGTGGGAATCCGCCGCCATGAAACGGGCCAGAATGTGGGGCTGACCGAAGTAACCAAGGCCCCAGGCCATCAGCGAGACAATGGCGATCACATCCAGATTCTTGAACATGTCGAGGTTGGTGGCGCTCTTGGCGGCCACCTCGATCATGGCGCTGTCCACCCCGCCGACTGCGATGATGACGAAGACCGGGGTCAGGATCAGGGCGAAGATCATCAGGGTCGCCTGCACCGTGTCGGTCCAGCTCACCGCGAGGAAGCCGCCGAAGAAGGTGTAGGTGATAGTGGCGGCGGCACCGACCCAGAGGGCGGTGTTGTAATCCATGCCGAAGGTGCTCTCGAACAGACGGGCACCGGCCACCACGCCGGAGGCGCAATAGATGGTGAAGAAGAGCAGGATCACCAGCGCCGAGAGAATGCGCAGCACCTTGCTGTGATCTTCAAAGCGGTAGGTGAAGTAGTCCGGCAGGGTCAGGGCGTTGCGGTTCTTCTCGGTATGTACCCGCAGGCGGCCCGCTACCCAGCGCCAGTTGAGGTAGGCGCCGATCACCAGACCGATGGCGATCCAGCTCTCGGAGATGCCGCTGACGAAGACGGCGCCGGGCAGGCCCATCAGCAGCCAGCCGCTCATGTCGGAGGCGCCGGCAGAGAGAGCGGTAACCCAGCTCCCCATCCGGCGACCGCCCAGAATGTAGTCATCAAAGTTGCGGGTGGCGCGATAGGCGACGAAGCCGATCAACACCATTCCGAGGATATACACCAGGAAGGTGATTAACATGGGTGTGCTAGCTGTCATGCAAAACTCCGTTTTGTGTCATTTTCTGCCCGCTCTGGTGACGGGCTCATCCCTAAAAAACCGGCCTAGCTTAATCAGCCGCTCGCGCCAGCTCAACCACTTTTAACAAATACAAAACACAATAAAAACCTTTGCGCATCAAATCATCTGCCGCATCAAGAGGATGGCGCCAGATTTCCTGCCGTGGCCGTGGTGGTCATCTCGCAGCGCCAGCCGCTACTGAGCGTTATGTTTTCACATTTTGTTACTATCCATTTTTTACAAGCCAGCGCCCCGCTCCTACACTCCCCGCCCTGTCTCATCACACCAGCCAGAGGTCGGCACCATGTCATCTCATCTGTCACACCTGCGAACCCTCGCCCGCCGCCTTCACCCGGTGGAGGAGTCGGGTCATCTCATCCGACGGGCCAAGTATGTGGGGCGTCTCTGGCTCAATCCCGGCGCCCGCGCCCTCTATCGTCAGCAGCAGGAGCAACCGCTGCTGGCGCAGGCGATCAGCCGCTTCCCCGATATTCTGGAAAAGCCGATCCACCCCTATCGCCACAAGGGGCTCCGCAAGCGCCTGCGAGCCGGGCTTATCAGCGGCCACTACCAGCAGTTGGCACGTCAGCTGCCCAAGGCGCAACAACTGGCGATCTACAGCGGGCGCGGCCTGCTGCTGGCCCAGTGGCAGAGCGACAAGCTGACGGCCCCCCTCACCCTGCAACTGGATTACCAAACCCACATGGGCAAAGAGGGGGAGATGAGCCTGACCCTCAAGCTGGGTGACGCGGCGCTCTATTACATGGCCCTCAATCTGCGCCCCGCACCGAACCCGACCCTCGAGATCTGCTCGCTGCAGGGAGGCAAGGGCCAGAGCGAGGAGATCAAGCAGGTCACCAAGGCGTGCGGCGGGCTGCGCCCCATGTCGCTGCTGGTCTATATGGCTGCCGAGCTGGCCCGGGGGCTGGCGTGCAAGAGCTTGCTCGGGATCCGCACCCAAAGCCACGTCTATCAGAGCAGCAAGCGCACTGCCGATCGGGTCAAGTTCGATCTCGACGGCTTGTGGCAGGAGCATCAGGGCTGCGTGCAAGATGAACTCTGGATGAGCCTGCCGCTGGAGGTGCCCCGCAAGACGCTGGAGGAGATCCCCTCCCGCAAGCGGGCCAGCTACAAGGCGCGCTATCAGCTGCTCGATCAGCTCGGCAGCGAGCTGCAGACAAATCTGCTGCGAAGCTGAGTCAACCTAGCAGAAACAAAAAGGGCGAACAGCATGCTGTTCGCCCTTTGTCGTGACGGGGATTTGCCGTTAGCGGTTGATCGCCATCGGCATGCCGTTGCGCTGCTCCAGCGCCTGCTTCACCAGTTGGGAGTCGCTGTCGGCGTGGGCAATGAAGCGGGTCACCGCCGGGGTCATCGGCAGCGGTGCCGGCAGCTTGGAGTTGAACTCCTCTTCGCTGCGCGACAGCGGCTGATGCACTTCCAGATAGCGGACACCGTTGGGCTCGAGAGAGGCCTTGATCGGCTGGTTGACGAACTGGACGCGAGTACCGACCGGTACCTGCTTGAACAGGTAGGCGATGTCGTCGTTGCGCAGACGCACGCAACCGTGGCTCACCCGCAGGCCGATGCCGAAGTTGGCGTTGGTGCCGTGGATGGCGTACATCTTGCCGATGTAGAGGGCAAACAGACCCATGGGGTTGTCCGGGCCAGCTGGCCATACCGCAGGCAGGCTCTCGCCACGGGCGGCATATTCGGCATGCATCTTGGCGGTCGGGGTCCAGGTCGGGCCCGCTTTCTTGCGCTGCACGCTGGTCACCCAGTTTTCCGGAGTATCGGTACCGAGCTGGCCGATGCCAATGGGCAGCACTTCCACCACTTTTTTACCCTTGGGGTAGTAGTAGAGGCGCATCTCGGCCACGTTCAGCACGATCCCTTCACGGGGTGCATCCGGCAGGATCAGTTGCTGGGGGATCACCAGCTTCTCGCCGGTCTGTACCAGCAGGGGATCCGCATCGGGGTTGGCTTCGGTCATGTTGGTGAGCCCCAGCTGGAATTTGGCCGCAATGGCCTCCAGCGGCTGGCCGTTCTCTTCGGCCGGAACCACATATTCCAGATTTTCCCCTACCAGACGGCTGTTGGCCGCAGGCAGAGCATATTCAACAGCGAAAACCGGCGCAGCGGTCAGCAGCAGGCTGTAGCAGAGTGTTGCCACACTATTGCGAAGGAGCTTCATAACTTTCCCATGATGATGACTTGAAGTGACGTCTCTGGGCTGGCAGCTGATCAAGAGGGGATCAGGGGCGCGAAGAGAAGGCCGCCATTTTTCTCCTCTGCACGGCAAATTTCAACTGACAAGTGGCGACGGGTCGATGATTAATATACGGTTTTTTCCGCGTCCCCGACCCGCCCCATTTCCCTGTTTATCCCCGTTGCCAGGCACGCATGTCGTAACCTGTGGGAGATTGATGCAACCGCAGATGAAATTGCTCAATGATGGCGAATATATGGTCGAAAATATCGGCCTGGATCCCTTCGTAGTCGGCCCATGCGGTAGTCGCGGTAAAGCAGTAAATTTCCAGCGGCAGACCGTCTGACGTGGGTGCCAGCTGGCGCACCATCAGGGTCATGTCCTTGCGAATGCCGGGGTGGGCGCGCAGGTAGGCATCCAGATAGGCGCGCAGGGTGCCGAGGTTGGTGAGGTGACGACCGTTGATGGGGCAGCTCAGGGCATCGCTCAGCTGCTGATTGTAGGCACTCAGCTCCTGCTCCTTGCGGCTCAGATAGGGTGCCAACAGTTGGGCCTGCTTGAGCTGCAACTGCTCCTCGGCCGTCAGAAAACGCACGCTGGTCATGTCGATATTGACGCTGCGCTTGATGCGGCGGCCCCCCGACTCAGTCATCCCCTGCCAGTTTTTGAAAGAGTCGGAGATCAGGGCATAGGTGGGAATGGTGGTAATGGTCTTGTCCCAGTTTGATACCTTGACCGTAGTAAGGCCGATGTCGGTCACCTCACCATCGGCGCCGTACTTGTCCATCTGCAGCCAGTCACCGACGCTCAGCATCCGGTTGGCGGAGAGCTGGATCCCCGCCACCAGCCCGAGGATGGGGTCCTTGAACACCAGCATCAGCACTGCGGTCATGGCACCCAGACCGCTGAACAGGAACAGCGGCGACTTGCCGAGCAGCAGGGCGATCATCAGGATCCCCACCAGAATGCTGCCTACCAGCTTGGCCCCCTGGAAGATGCCGCGCAGGGGTAAATCCCGACCAAGACGGGTGTAACGGCTCACCGACAAAACGCAGTCGAGCAGGGCGAAGAAGGCCAGCAGCAGGAACAGCAAAATCCAGAGCTGGGCCACCATCTCGATAAGCTTGAGGCTATCCGATTGACGGGGCAGCCAGATCTCCGCCTGACCGAGCAGCACGGCCCCCTGCAGCACGAAGGCGAGCCGGTTGAAGAGGCGCTGTTGCAGCTGGGGCGGCAGCCATACCTGCTTGGCCTTGCCGAGGATCCCCACCAGCCGGACCAGCAGCACCCGGTGCAGCGCCATGTGCAGCAGCAACGAGGTGATGACGATAAAGCCCAGCGCGATCACCAGCGCCATCATGCTGGTCACTTCCACCCCAAGGCCCGACAACCAGTTAAAAAACGCCTCTTTCATTGCTCTCTCCCGAACCGGGCAGCCCGCTGGCTGCAAAAACAGTGGTGGTCAGGGTAGCGCTCCCCTCCCCCATGTCAAATCGGCGTACGCCAGAAATGACAACGCCCGGCACAGGCCGGGCGTTGTTTCAAAGCGAGGTTGACTTAGCAGACCAGGCTCAGGGCATCGCGGGCGATGACCAGCTCTTCGTTGGTCGGGATCACCATGGCGCAACGGCTGTCGGCGGTGGTGATGCGACCTTCGCCACCCAGTACTGCGGCGTTGTTGGCCTCTTTGTCCACCTTGAAGCCGAACAGAGCCAGACGGTTCAGCACCATCTCGCGCACCATGGCGGCGTTCTCACCGATACCGCCGGTGAAGACCACGGCGTCCAGACGACCGTCCATCGCAGCGGCGTAGGCACCGACATACTTGGCCACACGGTAGGTGAAGACATCCAGCGCGCGCTTGGCACCGGCGTCGGTGGCGTAGTTGGTGGTGACGTAGCGGCAGTCGCTGCTCGCTTCGGTCATCCCCAGCAGACCGGACTCACGGGTCAGGGTGTGGTTGATCTGCTCAACGCTGTAACCGAGCTGGTCGTGCATGAAGAAGACCACGGCCGGATCGATATCACCGGAGCGGGTACCCATCGCCAGACCTTCCAGCGGAGTCAGACCCATGGAGGTGTCTACGGATTCGCCGTTCTTGATGGCACAGACAGAGGCACCGTTACCCAGGTGGCAGTTGATGATGTTCAGCTCATTCAACGGCTTGCCCAGCTCTTTCGCGGCTTCTTCCGCGATGTAGCGGTGAGAAGTACCGTGAGCACCGTAACGACGGATGCCGTGTTCGCGGTAGAGCTTGTGCGGCAGCGCATAGAGGTAGGCCTCTTGCGGCAGGGTCTGGTGGAAGGCGGTGTCGAAGACGGCCACGTTCTTCTCGGACAGCTGCGGGAACACTTTCAGCGCGGCGCGAATACCGATGAGGTGCGCCGGGTTGTGCAGCGGGGCGAACGGAATGGCGGCTTCGATACCGGCGATCACGCCGTCATCAATGCGCACGGAGCGGGAGAACTGCTCGCCACCGTGTACGATTCGGTGACCGATGGCCACCAGTTGCTCGGCAAGAGTCGGATCCTGCGGCAGGATGTGACCCACGATATGGTCGAGGGCCTCCTGGTGAGCGGCACCCGCTCCCAGCATGGCTTCGCCCTTGACCCCGTGGAGTTTCCATTTGATACGTGCATCATCCAGATTGAAGCATTCGGCCAGGCCGGACAGCATGTCCTCACCTGTTTCGGCGTCCATTACGGCAAATTTCAGGGAAGAGCTACCGCAGTTAAGGATCAATACCAACTTGCTCATTTTCTACATCTTCCTGTGCTTCGGCTTTATGCCGACAGTGTCGTGTCATCCAAAAGAGGATGGGATTCCCCTGCCGGGGGCTTATGGTCGCAGGAGGGTGCGTCCAATTTTTCAATTCTTGCTCTTGAAAGAGTCATCGCAACTTGTGGTGCATATCACTGGTTTCAATGCTTGCGAGCCTCAACGCATCAGCTGCGCAGGGCTCGCCTCAATGGGAATGCTCAGGCGATAGCCAGCAGATCCTTGTGTACCTTGACCACCAGCTTCTTCACCCTGGCGGGCTGGTTGAAGGTACAGAGCGGGCGGTGCAGTTCGCCCGGCCAGAAGATGGCAAAATCACCCGGTTGCAGCGCCAGATAGCTGGTCTGCTCGTCATCGACAAACCAGAGGTCAGGATGGGGATGGTCGGCGCCGTCGCTCACGTAGTCGTGGGGGCCCACACCTATCCACTCTTCACCGCGCAGCAGCAACTGGATATCAAGATACTGCTGATGGAATTCGCCACGGCGATCCGCGGCTGGCTCGGTCAGATCTTCGCTCACCAGACAGAACAGATTGAGGCCATCGATCTCGGTCTTGCCGAGCGGAGCGTCACCCCAGTGCGCCACGCTCTTCACCACCTCGGCCATGATGCGGGCCAGCGGGGCGGGCAGCGGCGTCCGCTGCAGGGTGTTCAGGCTACCGGTGATCATGGCGTCTGTTTCCTGTTAGGTATATCTGGGCGGCATCTTTGCCAGCCAATGAAAAAGGACCTGTGACAGGTCCTTCAATAATGCCGTCTGCAATCCGTGCAAACCGGTTTAGAGCTTTTGCTCATGTTCAGCTATATGGGCACTGTTACACACTCGTCAGCACCTTGCCAAGAGACATAATCCCATTTTCATAGTGATCGTACCAGCTGAAACCATATTATTCACCACCCTTTCCCCCTCGACTTTGACCAGACGCAAAAACGGGCGCATCAGCGCCCGTTTTTTTCGCAAAACCGTTTAGCTACCGGTTTCATTCAAGCCTTTTTGGCGTTTTCCACCGGTTTGGCGTACATGGCACGCCAGATCGCCTTGTGCTCTTCCGGCACCTCTGACTGACGAGTCAGGAAGGCCGCCTGTTCGATGGTATTGGCCTTGCCGGAGACATCGGCCGCCAGATAGTTGCTGGGGAAGAGGTGGTAACTGCTCCAGATCGCCTTGTCGATCAGCGCGGCCAGTTCGTCCGGATCGCTGAAGCCCTCGGTGATCGGCGCGCCGAAGGAGACGTGTACCCGCCCCTTCATGCCGACGATACCGGCGACGATACTCTCGATATCCTCGAACTCGCCCTTCTCATAGCTGCCGTTGACCGACTTCTCGTAGAGCTCGCGCGCCTTCGCCTTGTCGGTCGGATCCAGCTCGTAGCTGATGCTGACCGGCACGATATTGAGGCTGCGCATGTAGTCGACGAAGTCGATCTTCTGCTTCTTGCCGTCGACGTAGAACATCTTGAGGATGGCCGGATCTGTCTTGTCATCGCCGTTCTTGGCGCGCCCCTCTTTCTGAGCAATCCAGATGGAGTGCCCCTCGTGAACCGAATTGCCGATATAGGCAGACAGCTCGCCGAGCGCCTTCATCATCTCCCGCGGCCCCTTGGCGGAGCGTTTGACGATAAAGCTCTTGTTGAGCTTCATCAGCTCGGTGGCACAGGGTTTGCGCAGCAGGTTGTCACCGATGGCGATGCGCACGGTATCGAAACCGTGGGTGTGCAGCCCCCAGTTGACGAACGCCGGATCCATGGCGATGTCTCTGTGGTTGGAGACAAACAGATAGCCCTGCTCTTTCTTCAGATGCTCGATCCCGGAGAAGGTCACCCCCTTGGTGGAGGTGGCGATCATGCGGGACATGTACCGGGTGACCCCCATCTGGACCTGATGCACAGTGGTCACTTTTGACCATTTGCGGCGCAGGAACAGGCGGATCATCGGGCGGATGGCCCAACCCAGCCAGCTCATCAGGGAACCGAAACGATACTTGGCGATGGCGCCGATAAATTCATCATCCTGGATCAGCCGTTCGATGGCTGCCGGCACTTCTTCATCGCGGTAGGGGCGAATATCCGCGAATCTATCTACTTCAGTCACAATGTCAGCCTTGCATGCTAGGAAACCGCAGCCAACCCGCGTTGGCCGGGGAAAATTCAGGGCGCAATTTTACACGCTTTTATGGCAAGGGGTATGAGACAAGCATGAATAGTGAGATCTGACCAGTTTATTAATCAGCTGCCAGTGCCAGCGCGACCGCCGCTTCGGCATGGATGGCAGTGGTGTCGTAGAGCGGCACCGCCGCCCGGGCATCCCCCACCAGCAGGGCAATCTCGGTGCAGCCGAGGATCACCGCCTCGGCACCCGCGGCCGCCAGCGCCTCGATAATGGCCAGATACTCGGCCCGCGACGATGCACGGATCTCCCCCAGACAGAGCTCGTCATAGATGATCCTGTGTACCCGCTCCCGCCCGGCCTCATCGGGTACCAGCACCGCCAACCCGAAGCGCTCCTGCAAGCGCCCCTTGTAAAAATCCTGCTCCATGGTGAAGCGGGTGCCGAGCAGGCCGACCCGGGTTATCCCGTCAGCCCGCAATTTGGCCGCGGTGGCATCGGCGATATGGAGCAGCGGGATATCGATAGCCGCCTCAATCTCGGGCGCCACCTTGTGCATGGTGTTGGTGCCGATCAGCAAGAAATCGGCGCCGCCATCCTGCAACTTGCGCGCCTCCGCCGCCAGCAGGCGGGCGGTAGCGGGCCAGTCACCGGCATGCTGCAACCGCTCGATACCGGCAAAGTCGACGCTATTGAGCAGCACCCGCGCCGAGTGCAAACCGCCGAGCTGTGCGCGCACCCCGCGGTTGAGCGCCTGATAGTAACTGACGGTGGACTCCCAGCTCATGCCACCTAACAGACCGATACATTTCATAGGAACTCCTTTCATCCCAAGGGAGGGCAGAACCACGCTACCTTGCAGGCAAGGTCACGCGGGCGAGATAAAAAAGGCCCCGCAGGGCCAACAAGACAGCCGGTAAAGGCCCGGGCCAACCCCGGGCTAAATCCAGATCATCCCGACACAGGCGGCCGTCGCCAGCCCCATGCCGAGGTTGAAACGCCGCCAGCCCCGGGCAGTGCGAATGATTTGCCGCACCTGGGCACCAAAAAGCACCCAGAACGCCCCGGTGTAGAGGCCGGTAATAAAGAAGATCACCAACACCCAGAGCGCAGAGGGCCAGTAAGCCTCCCCCGCCAGAGTGAAACCGCTGATGGCGGAGAGCGCCATCATCCATGCCTTGGGATTGAGCAGTTGCAGCATGGCCCCCTGATGAGCGGGAATGAGCGGCCGGTTGCCCTCGGCCGGGCCGCTGGCAGTCGCCACCTTCCACGCCAGCCAGAGCAGATAGGCCGAACCGATAATCTTGAGGCCGTCGTGCAGCAGCGGCACCTTCTCGAACACCACGCCAAGCCCCAGCGCGGTAGCGAGGATCATCAGATTGATCCCCCCTACCACCCCCACCAGCAGGGGAATCGTGCGGCGAAAACCCTGCGCCGCCCCGGCGCTGGTGAGCAACATATTGTTGGGCCCTGGCGTGCCGCAGGTAACCAGAGCAAACCCCGCCAGGGGCAGTAACCAGTTCAGATCCATCTCAACCTCTTGTCGATGCAACGCCCCCGTTATGGGGAAAGCCTTCTAATATGCAGAGCCAACCCCGTGGCGACAAGTCAGAAATGCCTCTTTCTCGGCCACCTCCCCTATCAGCGCAACACGACTCAATACCAGAGCATCACCACGCAGAGCGCCGTCAGCAGACCGAGGGAGCCGTTGAGTCGCCGCCAGCCCCGATCCGAGCTGATCCAGTTGCTCAGCTGATGGCCGAACAGTACCCAGACAAAGCAGACCGGCAGGGCCACCAGCACAAACATGACCATCACCGCCAGCTGACTCGACCAGTAACTGGCGCCGGGCAGGCTGAACAGACTGATGGCGGAGATCCCCATCATCCACGCCTTGGGATTGAGGAACTGAAAGCCCAGCCCCTCCAGCATGGTTAGCGGACGGGCGCGCCGGGCCGGATCCCCCGGCGCACCAGCCACCGCGATACGCCACGCCAGCCAGAGCAGATAGAGGCTGCCGAAGATCTGCAAACCGAGGCGTAATAAAGGCCAGCGCTCGAACAGCGGATAGAGCCCCAGCGCCAGCACCAGTTGCAACACCGGCTGCCCCAGCCCCACCCCAAGCAGATGTGGCAGGGTGCGACGCACCCCGAAGTTGGCACCGGAAGCCGTCAGCATCAGGTTGTTGGGCCCCGGCGTACCGCAGGTGAGTACGGCAAAACCGAACAGGGTGACATACCACTCCATCGTCATATTGTGACTCCTTGCCTGCCACATTGTATCGATACAATGTGTACTATCTGGTTGTTATCAGGTTGAAATTCACGCTATATTGACAAAAAATTTTGATCAATGGATTTATTGTCACCATGACAATCTGGACGCCCGACCTTGCGGCCTTCGATGGCCCCCTCTACCTCAAGCTGGTCAAAGCGATCGAACAGGGGATCGTGAATGGCGAGCTGCCACCGCAGACCCGGTTGCCTACCCACAGATCCCTGGCGGATCGTCTGGGTGTCACCGTCGGCACCGTCACCCGCGCCTACAGCGAGGCGGAGCGGCGCGGCCTGCTGGCCGCCCGGGTGGGCCACGGCACCTGGGTCAAGGGAGCGAACACAGATCCCGCCAATGAGTGGGTTATCCGCCAGGAGGAGGGGCACCGCATCGAGCTGTGGCAGAACCTGCCGGTACAGCTGGATCGAGCGGCCATCATTCGCCCTATGTTGGAGGAAGTGGCGGACGGGGATCTCAACGCCCTGCTCGGCTACGACAAGGAGGCGGGACGGCCGGATCAGCGCCAGCAGTTTGTCGACTGGCTGGCTGAACAAGGGGTGGCCTGCAGTGAGGATCGCCTGATGTTCAGCCACGGCGCCCAGCACGGCATCATGCTGGCGCTGCTGGCTACCAATTGCGTGGGGGAGACCATCCTGTGCGAGGGGCTGAGCTACCCCGGTATGCTGGGCAATGCCCGCCAGCTGAAGAATCAGGTGGTAGGACTCGCGATGGATGAGGAGGGGCTGCTGCCCGAGGCGCTGGACGCCGCCTGCCGCACCCGCCGGGCCAAGCTGCTCTACCTCACCCCGACCCTGCAAAACCCCACCACCGCCATCATGAGTCTGGCGCGGCGGGAGGCCATCGTCGCCATCGCCCGTCGCCACGATCTGCTGATCATCGAGGATGACGTCAACGGTCTGCTGCCCCAGCAACCTGTGATCCCTCTGGTCAATCTGGCGCCGGAGCGGGTCATCTATCTGGGCAGTCTGGCCAAGATCGCTTGCGGCGGCCTGCGGGTGGGCTTCGTGCTGACGCCCCCTGCCCTGCGCAGCGCCTTCGCCCAGACCATGCGGCTGTCGAGCTGGATGGTGAGCCCGCTGCTGATCGAGCTCGCCTGCAAAATGGTCAGTCAGCGCCAGATCATGCCGCTGGTCGAGCAGCAGCGGGAGATCCTCAAGCGCCGTGGCGAACTGCTGCGCCACCTGCTGCCTGCCGCCCGCTGGCAGCCGGGCAGCATGCACGCCTGGCTGCCGCTGCCGGAGCCCTGGCGCAGCCAGCAGTTTGCTGCCGCCGCCGACGCCCTTGACGTTGGCGTGGCAAGCGGGGAACACTTCGCCGCCGGTCAGTTTGCCGCTCCGCAGGGGGTGCGCCTGAGCCTGAGCCAGCCCGCCACCGACGCCCGGGTCGGCGAAGGACTGGCCCGTCTGGCCCAACTGCTGCAGGGGACGCCCCCCAGCAATCCCCTGCTATAGTCAGGGCCAGCCGACCTGACCTTCACGCTTCATCGTCATAGCCAAGGAGATGCCGTGCCCCCCATCAGAGCCGCCCTGCTGCTTGCCACCCTGTTGCTGGGTGGCTGCGCCTCGTCAACGACCCACCAGCAGCTGGGGGCCGCGCTCAATGGACTGGAAGGGGAGTTGCAACGACTGGAAGAGGAGCTGGCGGCGATGAACGGCCTGCACTATCAAAAGGCGATCGATGCGCCGCTCAGTTTGCGCCGCGCACTCGGGGCACCGCAGCCCACCCCAGAGGGGCTGGTGCCGGTGGCCAGCAAGCTGGAGGATGGGCCAATCCTGCGCTATCAATATCGTCTGCCTGCAGGGATGGCGAGTCTGCCCCAGGACAACCTCTGCCAGCGCTACGAGTTCGAGCTGCGCCATCTGGGCCGCCTCGGCAAACTGGAATTAAGCTGGCTGGGGGAACAGGGTAAGGGGTCGCGGATGATCCGCCAGAGCGACTGCCCCTTCGGGACGCAGGTCCGCCCTCGGCAATAACAGGTTGCCGCCCTGATAGATGGCATAACCGATTGAAATAACAGCCCATAGTGCGCCCTCCAGCACACTGCTGGCTACTGTCAGCTTTTCACTCAGCGAGTGCTGTGCCTATGTTCCTCTTGGGTCTACCATAATCAACCTAATGGTTTGCTCACAGGAAGTACCTGCATGACGATACTGCTGCTCGAAGAGGATCCCCTGCTCCGTAGCGCCATCACCCGGGAACTGACCGAACAGGGGGTGCCCGCCGACCGGATCCACTACCACAGCCATCCAAACCACGAGCGCAGCGGCCTGCTGGCCCTGATGCAACAGCACGCCTTCGACGCCATCATCTGTCAGCAGGACAAGCAGCAGGATCTTGACGGAGCCCGGCTGCTGCACGAAGCGCACTATCTCGGCCTGCTGCAACCCGGTTGCGTATTGCTGCTGCTCGATGCCGATCAGAGCGAGCAGGAGTTTCTCCCCTCGGATCTCTACTTCTCCCTCTATCTGGCTCTCCCCTTCATGACCCAGCAGCTCACCGCAGTGCTCGGCCAGCTGGTGAAGTTAAGCAACCTGACCCGTACGCTGGCCGCCCCCACTCTGCTGCGGGAGTGGCAACTGGCTACCGCCCTCTGTGAAGACCTGCTGTTTCAACGGGAGAATCGCTCGCTGACCCCCTGGCTGGATCGACTCAAGGGCTACCTTCTGCTGCAATCGACCGAGCGGATCACCGCCGCCCAACACTATGCCCTCTGTGCCAACGAGTATCAGGCGAGCTGGCCAAGGGCCGGGCTCTTCTACGCCATGCTGGGGCTCGGCAAATTGCAAAGCGCCCGGACCGACTTGCAGCGCCATCAGGCCAACCTCTCTGCCGCCACCCGGCTGGAGCTGCAACTCGCCAGCCAGCTGCATCAGCATCACTGGCTGGCGGCGTGGGAGACCATGGGAGAGCTGCTGCAGATCCGCCCCCATCAGCCGCGCTGGCATCAGCTGGCGATGTTGCTCGGGCTGGTGCTGCAAGATGAGGAGAAGGTGCTGGAGCAGGCCAACAGCCTGACCCTGCGCCACTTCGGCGAACAGCGCGTCCGGCTCGCCATCGACAGCTTCATGCTCAATGCCAGTCTGGCTGTACTGTGGCACGCCCCCTCCAGCAACCGGATCCGCTCCCTGCAACAGGAATGGGAGCACCTCAAACGCACCGTCCACCTGCAACCCCACGAATATGAGCTGCTGCAGGCGTTGATGCTGGGGCTGGATTACCGATTTGACGAGGCGCTGATCCTGATTGCCCACCACCAGCCGGATGAGGGGAGCGACAACCACCTCACCCTGCTGCTCGGCTTTGCGGTCAGCCAGTTCTGCGGTTTGCCCCACCACGCCCAGCGCTACCTGACCCAACTGACCCAATACCGCGTCAGGGTGGCGCCCCACCCGCTCACCCGCCAGCTGTTCCACCATCTGGTGGCCGAGCTGGGCCAGCGCCTGACGGCGAGAGAACAACGGCTGAGCGAACTGCGCCAGCTGCGCCACAAGGCGATGCAGGCCAGCCAATATCAGACAGCCCTGCAAGCGGGCTTGCAGCTGCTGGAGGAGTTCCCCGCCCTGCCGGGCGATGCCTGGCAACTGCTGGAGCTGCTGCAACACTGCTGGCCAGCGGGTATGGCCGCCCCCAGGGTGGCACTGCTGGTCGATACCCTGGAGCGGCGCCTCAAGCACAGCCCCGCGTTTCTCGATCAACATGCCCAGCAGTACCAGCGCACCCTGCAGGAGATCCGCACCCATCTTCAGCCGCACCTCTCCGGTAGCGGCCCCTCCTGTCTTGTCGCGGGGCAGCCCGAGCCGTGAGGATGCTGGCGGCGTGCAAACCGGCCTTGTCGGCAAAGCCAACATGCAAAGAGGGGAGCCTTGGCTCCCCTCTTTGCATGTTGGTTCTCTGTCAGCTGATGGCGATGAGCGTTGGCTCAAACCAGCGCGTCACTCTCCAGCGCCGCCTTGAGAAAATCTTTCCAGCTGATGATGCCGACCAGGGCGCCATTCTCCAGCACCGGCAGGCAGGAGACCCCCTTCTCCAGCATCAGCTTGACGCCGTCGCGCACGGTGAGATGGGGAGCGATGGTGACGAGCTGACGACTCATGATCTGGTGGGCCCGCTTGTTGAGGGTTTCGGTATCGCGGCTCATCTCGGCTTCGGAGTCGAGATAGGGGCTGATGGCGCGGAACAGATCCCGATCCGAGATGACCCCCACCAGCTCCTCCTCTTCCAGCACCAGCAGGTGGCGAAAGTGTGCCTGCTCGAAGATATCCCTGATGACTCGGAGTCGATCATCCATTGAAACGGTGGCGACCCGGGTCGTCATAATATCCCTGATATGCATGCTAACCTCCCGTAACCAAACTGGTTTCTCTGTTATGGCATGTTTTTGCAGCGCCAGCCAGTGGCCAGCCCTTAGCTACAGTGCAAATCAGCGTCATTTCACGTAAGATCCGCGCCAGTTTTTCTCCTCCATTTTGAGCAAGCAGATCCCACCCATGATAGTTGCCAGTCAAATCGAACTGATCCGCGGCGGCCGCAAGCTGCTGGACAACGCCTCCGCCACCATTCACCCCGGCCACAAAGTGGGTCTGGTGGGCAAAAACGGCTGTGGCAAGTCCACCTTTTTTGCACTGGTACGGGGCGAGCTGGCCATCGACAGCGGCACCTTCAGCCTGCCCGCTGGCTGGCAGATTGCAGGCGTCGCGCAGGAGACCCCGGCGCTCGACTGCTCCGCGCTCGAGTATGTGATCGACGGCGACAAGGAGTTCCGCTCGCTGGAAGCCCAGCTGGTGCAAGCCGAGCAGGATGACAATGGTCTGCTGGTGGCCGAGCTGCACGGTCGCCTCGATACCATCGGCGCCTACAGCATTCGCGCCCGCGCCGCCGAGCTGCTGCACGGCCTCGGTTTCAGCGATGAGCAGTTGAGCTCGCAGGTGCGCAGCTTCTCCGGTGGCTGGCGCATGCGCCTCAACCTCGCCCAGGCGCTGCTCTGCCGCTCCGATCTGCTGCTGCTCGATGAACCGACCAACCACCTGGATCTCGATGCGGTGATCTGGCTGGAGAAGTGGCTCAAGGGCTATCAGGGCACGCTGGTGCTCATCTCTCACGACCGCGATTTCCTCGATTCGGTCATCAGCCGCATCATCCATATCGAGAATGGCAAGCTCAACGAATACACCGGCGGCTACTCCGACTTCGAACTGCAGCGCGCCGAACAGCTGGCCCAGCAGCAGTCGATGTACGAGAAGCAGCAGCGGGAGATGTCCCACATGCAGGCGTATGTGGATCGCTTCCGCTACAAGGCCTCCAAGGCCCGCCAGGCCCAGAGCCGCCTGAAAGCCATGGAGCGGATGGAGAAGATCCTGCCCGCCCACGCCGACTCCGAGTTCAGCTTCGAGTTTCGCGAGCCGTCGGCCCTGCCGACCCCGCTCATTGCCATGGAGAACCTCTCTGCCGGTTACGGCGACAAGGTGATCCTGGAGAAGATCAAACTCAATCTGGTACCGGGTTCGCGCATCGGTCTGCTCGGTCGCAACGGCGCCGGTAAATCCACCTTTATCAAGATGCTGTCGGGCTCCAACCCGCCGCTGTCGGGCAAACTCGAAGTGAGCGCCGGGGTGAGCATCGGCTACTTCGCCCAGCATCAGCTGGAGACCCTGCGTCTCGATGATTCCCCGCTCGATCATCTGGCCCGCCTCGCGCCGGACAAGACCGAGCAGGAGCTGCGCAACTATCTGGGCAGCTTCGGTTTTCACGGTGACAAGGCGCTCGACAAGGTGGCCCCCTTCTCCGGCGGCGAAAAGGCGCGGCTGGTGCTGGCGCTGATCACCTGGCAAAAGCCGAACCTCCTGCTGCTCGATGAACCGACCAACCACCTGGATCTGGAGATGCGCCACGCCCTCACCATGGCGCTGCAAGGCTTCGAAGGGGCCATGGTAGTGGTCTCCCACGACCGTCACCTGCTGCGCACCACCACTGATGACTTCTATCTGGTGCACGGTGGCCGGGTCGAGCCGTTCGACGGCGATCTGGACGACTACCACAAGTGGCTCGGCGAGCAGGAGAAAGAAGCCAACGCCAAACCGGCCGATGGCCCCGTCTCTGCCAACTCGGCGGTGGCGCGCAAGGATCAGAAGCGGCGCGAGGCGGAGTTTCGCCAGCAAACCCGTCCCCTGCGCCAGAAGCTGGAAAAGCTCGAAGCGAGCATGGAGAAGCTGCAAGGCAAGCTTGGCGACATCGAAAGCCAGCTGGCCGATCCGGCCATCTACGAGGAGAGCGCTAAGACCAAGCTCTCCGAGCTGCTCAAATCCCAGGGCCCCCTCAAGGAGCAGCTGGAAGAGGTGGAGCTGGAGTGGATGAGCCTCTCCGAAGAGCTGGAAACCATGGAGCAAGCCTTCTTTGCGTGACGAACAGCTGATGGCCAGCGAGCGAATCGCGGTCCACGAATTGCCGACGCCGATCGGCTTCTGGCACTGGAGCGGCAAGGTCTATGGTGAGCGCAGCCAGGATTGGCTCACCGTGCAGGAGCAGGGGGGCAACGTCAATCTGGCGCTGCTGCTGCACCGGCTCGATCAACTCGGCATCGTGGTCGATCTGACCGACCTGCAACCGGCGCTGGTGCAGACCGAGGCGGTGCTGACCCCGTGGCGGGCCCTGCGCCAGAGCGCCAAGACGCGACTCGACGAGCAGCAGTATCAGTCGATGCTGGCCCACGAGCTGGAGCTGGAGCGGCTGCAACAGGGCGTCCTGTTGCAGACCCTGCGCAGCCTCTCCCTGTTTCGCGGCAACAGCCGCAATTTGTTGAACTATCTATCGTTACTGGGTGCCCAGCAGGGCCCCCTCAGAGATCTAATATGCTGAGCTACCGCCACGCCTTTCACGCCGGCAACCATGCCGACGTGCTGAAACACGCCGTTCAGGCCCTGATCATCGAGTCCCTCAAGAAGAAGGAGAAACCCTTCATCGTGCTGGACACCCATGCCGGTGGCGGTCTCTACGACCTGCGCGGCGACTGGTCCCAGAAGAAGGCCGAGTATGCCGATGGCATCGGCCGCCTGTGGGACGAGCGGGCCCAGTGGTCTGCCATGGCCCCCTATCTCAGCGTCATCGAAGAGATGAACCAGAACGGCGAGCTGCACTACTACCCCGGCTCGCCGGAGCTCTCCCGTCGCCTCACCCGCGAGCAGGACAAGCTGGCGCTGATGGAGCTGCACAACAACGAGGTCGAAGACCTGCGCGCCAACATGGGTTATGACCCTCGCGTCGCCGTACACCACCGTGACGGCTTCGAGGGGCTGATCGCCCTGCTGCCGCCCACCCCGCGCCGCGGGCTGGTGCTGATCGACCCGCCCTATGAGCTCAAGGAAGATTACTTCGCCGTGGTCGATACCCTGAAAAAGGCGCAAAAACGCTGGGCGACCGGCATTTACGCCCTCTGGTATCCGATCCTCGGGCAGGAGGCGGACAAATCCCGCGATATGCTACGCGCCATCAAGCGCGAAAACTTCGGCAACGTCCTGGTGGCCGAGCTGGAAGTGGCCGGTCAGACTGCCGACTGGGGCATGAACGGTTCAGGCATGCTGATCATCAGCCCACCCTGGATGCTGGACGAGCAGATCGAAGCCTTCCTCAAACCGCTGTGTGCCAAGCTGGCGCAGGGCGCCGGCGCCCAGTACAAGGTCGAGTGGCTCAACAAGGTCGAAGAGTAGGCCCGCACCAGCTCGCTCTGGCGCCCGGCCAACGCACCAGCAAGTCGCTCACCCAAGCCGTTCACAGTGGCGGCATGGCCAGCAAAGAGAAGCCCCGTTCAGGGGCTTCTTGTTTTTTACCTGCCAGCGCTTTTACCCACTAACTGTTTTCCTCACCAATGGCAGCACCCGCTCCATCTGCACACCAGATCAGTCGTTATTGACTAATTAGCCGATCCAGATCAGAAATCGGCCATCTGGTCCTTTCCCTCCGCCTGCCCGCCACTAATATACCCGATTGGCAACAAAGCCTCGTAGGAGTCACCCCATGAGCCATGCCAACCCCATCCCGTTGGTGAAACGCAGCAGACTGGAGGCCGAAATTCAGGGGCGGTAGCCATGCCAGATGGAATGGATAAGCGAGAGTTGCCTACGACTACCCAGTCAACATGGTGACAACCTTATGCTGATTTCTGACCCGCTCACGCAGGCGTGCTTTGGCGGCGCTTGCCAAGAGTGCGCTGAGTACTGATTTTTCATACAGTAGTAACGATGGCGCAAAAAAGGAAGTCAAGCGAATACGCTCAGCACGAGAACAAGTTTGTAACATTATGATTTAATGATTGTTTTTACTTGGCGGCAGTGAAAATGTTACGGAGTTATATGGAATGCTCTGCTAACGGATTAGTGCCGCCTTCCATCTAATCACTGTTATATTACAGGAGAAAGTTTGTGCAAATAAGGCTCGTAATCCTAGTGTATTTGCTTTTACTAGTTTTGTTTCATCTTGTCGGATTACCAGAGATTGACATTTTGGTAGTCTTAGGTGGCTTTTTATTGAATGTCGCTATCGACCTTATTGTTAAAAATTCTGCGGCGAGAGACGTTAGACCTCACATTGAATTAAAATGTTCTAATGCTAAATGCAATCCTATTCTACTTCTTATTTCTCCTGGGTACTATTTAGCGAGACTGTTCAAAAATAGCATAATTTTTAAAGGTGACAACTCATATAAAAATAAGAAAATACAACGAGCCATCTTCATTGAAAATAGCAATTTGTATAACTGTTATGCTTCGTTAACAATTTTAATCATATTGATGTTGGTCGATCTCTCGGTGTCTAGCGGCAATAACCCGAGCTCGGCATTCTTAGATATCCTTAAAGCTATAGCTATTTTTCGTGTCATTTCACGCTGTTTTGAAATAATTTATGCATTTTCAAAAGATGTCTTAAGTGCCCCAAGTCGTAGCCGGTCTGCTTTGACAAAATATAAGCGTATAAAACTAGCGATTAGTAGTTATTTTGAAAATGTGACAAATTTTGCATGTGTATATTTTTTCTTTGGTAGTTCTGGATTTGTTTCTTCAGTTCTTGATTCTGTAGGGCGAAGTACTATATCAAATGTTGGTATTGACAGATGTACTTCTGACCTCACACAGTTGTTCATATATTCACAAGTAGTCACATCGCTAACATTAGTGGTGTTATCTCTTGCGTTGTACGTTGGTCGTGAGCAGTAATTTAACAAACTGTTCAAGAGGGATTCGCAACGCGTGGCATTTTCACTATGCGTTGGTTTTAGTGTTTAAAGGTGGCATGCGGCAGCTTTGGTATTGCGTTGCTCACCCCTTAACAGGGCGTTATAACACAGTAAAATTTCAACATCTTGAGGTATTAATGTTTAAGAATGAAGCAGAGATGCAACAACGTATCGCAGAATATGCACATCGATTTGGTGGTCTGAGTGAGTTAATCGAAGAGCATGATTATGAGGCAGGTAACTCGTTAGAAGAGGACTTGATCATTGAGTCTTATAATTATTGTTTAGAGTCATTGTATGAGACTGAATTAATTACTGAAAATGAAAATATATCTTTATTTGATAAACAAATTCTCAAACCAGACTTCCTGTTGTTTGACCCAGGGTACGAAAAGTTCATAATTGTTGAACTTAAAAATTCTAAAGGGGCTACTCGTGAAGCTGGTACTGAGTTAGGTGCTTACTCAAACGTAATCAAAACTCATTTTCCGATGATCGCCGATAGTGATATTGCATTTGTTGTAATTTCCTCAGATTGGCCAACATTACTCAAAAACTATCTATTCAATGAAATTTTTTGGCATAAGAGAAAGATACTATGTCTTGAGCCTGTGGCTCAAGAAGGCTCATCATTTAGACTACAGTGTTTAAACCCTAAAGCGCTTTTTGAGCAAAATGTAAAGACAACATTTAGCAACAAGAGCTTTTCTGGGATGCAGTATTGTATATATGGGAGTGGTATATATAGCGGTGACCCTATTGAAAAATTGGATGATAATATTTTTCAGATTAAGGCTTCATTTGAGAGAATAATTAGAAAGTCTCAGCAACACAATTCTCATGGTTTTGCATTTCTTTGGAAAGATTTTCGTAAAGGCTCCTTGGCTAGGTATAGCATAACGCTTGTCGATATTAATCCTTTTGAAAAGTATCAAGGTTCAATAATTAATCTAGAAAATCGATTTACAGAAAAATTATTTAATTGTCTAAGTGAGCATGAAGTTTCAGGTATGACTGGAACCACTATAGACTCTATGAGGAATGGTGGTTATTTTCTAGAAAATATAGCATCTCCAATTCCTGAAGGTTCTTTACCATGGGGCGAGTTAAAAAAAATTATGCTACAAAATTGTGAATTGATATCTTTCAAATCATGGGGTGTTGTAGCTGATCTTTATGATGAATTTTTATGTGATTTGTATTTAACTTCAAATGTAGATTATGAGTACGATAATCCAGATTTGGGTATCAGGTTTACTGAGTCGATAATACGATAGTTGTGTTATAACAAACTGTTCAAGAGGGATTCGCAACGCGTGGCATTTTCACTATGCGTTGGTTTTAGTGTTTAAGGTGGTGTGCGGTTGCTTCGATATTGCGTTGCTCACCCCTTAACAGGGCGTTAGGCATTACAACCAACAAATCTGGGAAACAAATCTGGGACACCCACCTTTCTGAGCAAGGCGCAGCATAGCCAGAACCCAAAGGATGGGTGTCCAAGGTCTTCTGTACAGGGTCGAGTGGCTCAACAAGGTCTCAGAGTAGTAATAGCGGCCCTGTGCCCCGGTAGACAGAAAAGCGAAGCCCCGTCACGGGGCTTCCTGTTTTTATCCGGCCTGCCCGAAATGCTGGCACACCGCGAGCCTGCCTCACGGCAATGCGGAGGCACTGTTACTTTGATAGGTTCTCTCTATTTTGGCAATAGATGAGAATAGTTTTCATTTAATCTCATTTCGGCGGATACTCACATCATCAACAGAGGGAGCCGCCATCATGAAAAAGACCATCAGCTTTGCCATCCTGCACTTCGGTGTTGCCTTTACCGTGGCCTACCTGCTGACCGGTGAACTGCTGACCGCCAGCCTGATCGCCCTGATCGAGCCCGCCGTCAACACGGTCGCCTTCTACTTTCATGACCTTGGCTGGCACAAGCTCAAGCCAAAGCACAGCCTGCAGGCCAAGACCAGCAGCTTCGCGGTGGTCCACTTCTCGGTGGCCTTCGGTGTGGCCTTCCTGCTGAGCGGCGAGCTGCTCACCGGCGGCGTGATGGCGATGATCGAACCGGCCATCAACACAGTGGTGTTCTTCTTCCACGAGCGGCTGTGGCGCGCTCACAGTCAGCAACTGGCGCTGGCCTGATCGACCGGGCAACCCGCCTCCCCCCTTTATCGCGGCCACAAAAAACCCGACATTCCGGCAAGGAGTGTCGGGTTTTTCACATCAGCAAAGATCTGTATCTGGATGCATCACCCGATGCCCCATCCATAACGATCAGGCTTTCTTGCAGATGGGGTCAACGATAAAGGCATTCTGATCAAACTTCTGCCAGGCGCCGGTGCCGACCCCATCGACCACCAGAATGGAGACCACGCCGAAATCGACAAAGATCCCGAGCAGAGTAGTGGCATCGAACGACTTGGAAACCGGCACTGTCACCGAGTAGCAATCTGCACGCTTGACCGTGATGGTGTAATTCTCTTTCTTCTTGAACGAGGTGATCACATTGCCGTGGCCCAGCAACATATCGTTGACGTAGATCTCCGCATCGGGATCCTGACTGCGAATGGAAACCTGCTGACTTGTGCCGTTAAACATGGCCGCACAACCGGACAGCATGATGGCCAGCAAGGCCCCCGTCATCAACCTGAACATAGCTAACCTTCTTGTTATTAAGAAAAGGCTGCAAATCTAGCACGCCTCTCGAACAGGAGTGAAAGCGCAATGCTGCAGGCCTGTCTGAATGCTCAAAATAGCGACCACTGCTGACCAGTTTTCAAACAAGCCGGCCTTATCCAGCAACAGTTCCCTTCCCCACTGGAGTAGCGCGGCAAAACCGGTCGCCAACACATGCTGCAGAGCAAAATGCGCTCGGCTCCCCTGCTGCATTGCCCTGTAGAGTGTGCTGTAGTAGGCAGATATCCCCTCCTCATTGCTGGAATCTATCGATGAACAAGACCTTGCTTGCCGCCCTGCTGTTTGCCCCTCTGCTCGCCAGTGCCGCAACCCCTTCCTTTGACTGCACCAAAGCGTCCGGGTCGGTCGAAACCCTGATCTGCAAGGATGCCGGACTGGCCGCCCTTGATCACGAACTGGCGGCCCTCTACCCCAAGGCGATTGCAGCGCTCTCTCCCGAGCAGCTCAAGACCGAGCGCGCCATGCAGCGCGGCTGGATCAAAGGTCGCAACGACTGCTGGAAGGGGCAGGATCTGCGCCAGTGTGTGGAGGATAACTACCTGCTGCGGATCACCGAACTGCAGATCAGCGGCGGCCAGCTGATGGTGCCGGCACCGGTCAACTACAAGTGCGGCAAGAGCGTCACTCTCTCTACCTACTTCTATAACGATGCCAAGCTGCCCGCCGCGGTAATCAACCTGAGCGAGGGCGACAAACAGCAACAAGTGCTCGCCTATGAAGCCCCCAGCGCTAGCGGCGCCCGTTATGAAGGGCAAAACCTCACCTTCTTCACCAAGGGGGACGACGCCACGCTGGAGCGTTACGGCCAGCCAACCCTCACCTGCATGGAAAATCCAACCAAGGGCTGAGGCTCATAGGGGCGGCTCGTCTTGCCGCCCCACCTTGACTAGATGGCGATATCCAGCGGTTTTCCTTCCCGCACAATCCGCAACTTGAGCGACCCCGGCTTGCCGGTGCTGAGCAGTTCACGCACCTTGTCGATATCGAGGGGACGATAAGCCACCCCGTTGATCTGTTCCAGAATGTCGCCGTTGGCCAGACCATAGGGGGCAAGATCCCGTTCATCGCTGTAGTAGACCTGCAGATGCTCGCCATCAAAACGCACCCCGATATTGCGCAGGATTGGCGGCACTTTGCGCGCCAGGCTGTCAGCGTCGTAGCAGAGCATCATCCGCCCGGGCATGATCGCAAAGCGATTGAAGCGGTTAACAAAATCCAGCCCCAGACCATACTGCTCATTGCTGTTTTCCGACACGCGCAGTTCACCGAGCTGGCGCTCATCAAAGTGCAGGCCGGTGAGGATATGGTCACGCCCCTCCACCATACCGCTGGCGTCCACCCCTTTGCGTGGCATCGCATCTTCGCCAGAGATCGCCTTCTGGCTCGCCATAAAGTCGATAAAGGCATGGTCGGCATAGCTCTGATCGGCCCCGGTATCCAGATACATGCGCACGCTGCTCTCGCCATGGGTCAGATACACTGCCGGGGAGCGGTTGTAGCTGTCTTCATAGCCGATGCAACGCTCGAAAGTCGCTGCCGACGGTGCCGTCAGCGAAGCCGTGAGCTGATGCCTGTCGCGATCAAACACCCAGTTGAAACGGCGGATGGTGTCGATCCCGAGGATGCCATCGATACGGCTGCCAAGAGACTGGGAGAAAAGATCGAAATCAACGGTTGCCCACAAATCGCTGTCATCAATGGTGACCGACCCCACCGAGAAGGGCTGCGGCTCAACAAAGCCAAGCTGCTCGCTGCCCAGTTGGCTCGAAACGCTGCTCACAGTGGCAAAATCAGCCTGATAGGCCCTGGGCAATTCGCTTAAGGTCAGCGCCTTGAAGCGGCTGGCCAGACGACGATCGATAAAGGTGATACTGGCCCCGGTATCGAGCAAAAACTGGTACTGCTCACCGGCGATGGTGACGGGGATCAGGGGGGCACTTTCGTAATGCACTGTCAGCACCGGGCCGGGTGCATTGCGTTTGGCGGATGAATCCGGGGCTGTGCAGCCTTGGACGACGAACAGGGCCAACATGGCCAGCGCCACTTTGAACTGCGACTTCATAACTCTCCTTCCCGATAGCAGATGCCCCCGCGACGCCAACGCATAATGCTATCTTGTTGATTTATAGATAAATAAGCTATTTCAGCGGGGAATGCGGACAATAACAAAGAGTTTTATGCTGGTTCAAGCCAGATATGACCATGAATATTCTATGGCGATAGCTCAAGAAGGGTTGTTCACGCTATCTCGGCGCGTCATCAATCGTTGGCAATATTTGATTAATTTATTGATCTTGCACAGAAATCCTCAATATTGAGCTTTCTCTCCACAGCGCCATAGTTAATATTGCCATTTGGCGACACTTGCCTCGTCGGAGTCTCCCATGAGCCATGCCAACCCCATCCCGTTGGTGAACAGCAGCAGACTGGAGGCTGAAATTCAGGGGCGGTAGCCATGCCGGATGGAATGGATAAGTGAACGCAGCCCACAATGACCCACCCAACATGGCAACGGCCTCATCTTTATTTCTGACCTGTTCACGCAAGCGTGATTTGGCGACGATGGAGGTGTTACGGAGTTATATGGAATGCCCTGATAACGGATTAGTACCGCCTTCCATCTAATCACTGCTAGGTTAAAAGAGGAGTTAAACATTGAGTGAAGGTAATTCTGTGGTTAATTTAGGTGATATCTCTAAGCCAGCAACGGTTTTGATTGAGAAAATATCTAATGCAGTTGGAGTTCTATATTAGCCGAGAAAAATCAAAAAGCTGGCTAAAGCCAATCCCGAAGCTGATAAGATAAAGCTTTTAGCTCAGTTAGAACTGTCAGAAATAGAACAAATAGCAATGCAGAGAGTGTTAGTTCAAGAATCTAAAAAGCAACAAAATATAGAAAAAATAACCGCACAAGCTATTAAAGAGCTTCCCGATGACTCCAATACCGATGCTCTAGACGAAGATTGGGTAGCTCATTTTTTCTCTAAATGTGAAAATGTATCTGACTTGGAAATGCAGTCACTATGGTCTAAGTTGTTGTCCAACGAGGCTAATCAACCTGGAACTTTCTCCAAACGAACTGTTGATTTTGTAGCATCGATGGATAAGAAGGATGCAAAAATGTTCACAGATTTCTGCCAATTTGTCTGGTTTCATGGTAACTGCATCCCGATGATATTTGACGTAAATGATGATATTTATAATGATGCTGGAGTGAACTTTTCTAACCTAACACACCTTGATGCAATAGGATTAATTTCGTTTGAGCCAACAGCGGGTTATGTTAGAAGAAGGCTCGGTCAATACGAACGATTTCATTACTATGGTAAGCCTACCGACCTTTATTTTAACCAGCAGAAAGACAATCAAATTAGTTTAGGAGCTGCTCTTTTAACTCAGACTGGTCATGAACTTGTAAATGTTTGTGGTTCAAAACCAAACGATGCATTTTACGATTACGTAATAAAGAAATGGTTTGAAACTGGTATTGTCACCTCAAGCCCTATAACCTAACAAACTGTTCAAGAGGGATTCGCAACGCATGGCACATTCACTATGCGTTGTTTTAGCCCGTAGGTTCGAATAGCGAAGCGTATTCGGACAATTGCGAATAAATCGGCCCCAAAAAATTTGGACAATCCACTATGTCTATAGCAAGCTTTCCTGACAAGGTGTAGATCCTCTGCCATTCACTGATTAAGCGGACGTTATTTTCATCCAACTGGAATACACCATGAAATATTCATTAAATTGGAAACCACCATTACTCTCCATGAGCAAGCGGTTCTTTATATTTATCACATTGATTTTTTCCGGGTTTGTTGCACTCCGTACATACAAAACCCAACTCGACATGGAGTTGGGCTCTTGGCTCTTTTACCAATATTTAAAAATCCTGCTAGCATCCTTCGTTGTATTGTTCGCAATGGCTCAAGCCTCCAGATTGTTTTCTGTCGAAGTAAGAAGTGAGGGTGTTGTAGGTAGAAACCGCTTCTTTCGGAAAGTATCCATACCATATGCAGAGATGGTCGGCGTGAGCATGGAAATGTTACTAATAGTAAATTGCCTGGTTATTCGCACCAACGGTCGCAAGAAAATTTATGCCCCATTTGACTTGGGTAATTTCTCCGATTTTTCAAACAAAATAGATACAGAGCTAATGAATAACAAAGCGCATTCGGAAAAACGCAAATAACCCACCACGAAATAAGCAAGGTTCGGAAGCTCCTCTTGCTGGATTGAGATTAGCCGCCTTGATGCGGCACTTTTGAAGTGCTGGCTAAGTATTTAATGATTCTGGCAGTACACTCCCTAATCATTTTGATTTTATTTTGCTATAAAAAAGATCGGAAACAAACATATGATGCCACCACAAGAAACCATATTGTACGAAAGTAACTCAACCATAATAAGCTGGCTTGGCGCAGTAGTCAGCATTGCTTGTACAATATTTTCATTGCTACTGATCGCTGGCGAACTAACCTCTTCGAAACCAATTTTTGGCATCTGGGGTTGGCTGATACTAGTGCTTACTTTTCTGGTTATGGCTATGTTCTCTACAATATTTGTCTACTCAATTCCGAGAAGTAAATATAAGGTCGTCTGGAATAAAAATGAACGTCTTCTAAAAAAGATAGGGAAAAATGTAAGTCAAGAGCTATGTGCAGCAACAGCTCCCATCAGATTACGCGCAATAAGAATAAATACTGGGAAAGCATATGTTGAATGCTTGGTAGCGACAGACGATCACAGAGAGATAACAATTGCATCATCAGGTTATACTGGAGATATTGAAAAACTGATTGATAAGATATTATTGTCAACTAATGGTGCTTGTATTAAAGAGGAAGGCTAGCCCGTAGGTTCGAATAGCGCAGCGTATTCGGACAATCGCGAATATCCCCGCCAATACATCACCAGTAATCGGAAGATCCCCTTGCGGGGTTTATATCAAACGCTTTGGCGCGATCCAAGGCGCGTCAGCCCGTAGGTTCGATTAGCGAAGCGTAATCGGACGCTCGCGATAGAAATATTTCGTGATAGTGCCAGTTGCCTTCAGAGACCGACTTTCACGCTGTCTCATTTTTTACCTGTATCTCTGCTGGCGTAACACTCCCCAAGGAGATTTATGAAGCCCGACTTAACCGGCACACGGATTGTACTGCGCACCATTGGCCCGCAGGATGCTGCCGATCTGTTCGAGATTTATGGCAATCCGCTGACCATGGAGTTTGCCTCTGATCCCTGTTTTACCTCTCCCGCCATGGTGGCGCAGTTGATGGCGAGCGTGGTGCGGCTGGAGCAAATGGGGGAGTCGCTGGAGTGGGCGATTGTCGAGCGGGAGGGCAACAAGGTGATCGGCACCTGCGGCATGCACAGTTTCAGTGAGGCGGGCCACAGCTGCGAGGTGGGCTGCCTGCTCAATGCGGCCTATTGGCGAAGAGGGTTTATGTCGGAAGCGCTGGGATTGCTGTTCGCCCACGCCAGCACGTTGGGAGTCACCCGCCTCACCGCAGATATCGATGCAGATAACGTCCGCTCTATCGCCCTGTTTGAAAAGCTGGGCTTCAAGGCGCATGCAGGGCGCTATCAGCGCATGCTCCCCATTATCTGACCCGAAACCAGAGGCATAACCCCCTCGCCTCTCAGGGCGTTGTGGCAAGGCTCAGGCATAAAAAAACCGGAACCCAGGGGTTCCGGTTTTTTTCATTCCAGCCGAGGCTGGCAAACCAGCAAATTAAGCCTGGTTTTTAACTTCTTTCAGACCGCGGAAAGGAGCTTTGGCACCCAGAGCTTCTTCGATACGGATCAGCTGGTTGTACTTGGCAACACGGTCAGAACGGCTCATGGAACCGGTCTTGATCTGGCCAGCAGCGGTACCAACAGCCAGGTCGGCGATGGTCGCGTCTTCGGTCTCACCGGAGCGGTGGGAGATGACGGCAGTGTAGCCAGCGTCTTTGGCCATCTTGATGGCAGCCAGAGTTTCGGTCAGGGAACCGATCTGGTTGAACTTGATCAGGATGGAGTTGGCGATGCCGTTGTCGATACCGCGCTTCAGGATCTTGGTGTTGGTTACGAACAGGTCGTCACCAACGATCTGGATTTTCTTGCCCAGTTCAGCAGTCTGGTAGGCGAAACCTTCCCAGTCAGATTCGTCCAGGCCATCTTCGATGGAGACGATCGGGAACTTGGTGGTCAGGTCAGCCAGGAAGTCGGAGAAACCGTTGGAGGTGAAGACACGACCTTCGCCTTTCAGGTTGTACTCTTTCTTCTCTGCGTCGTAGAACTCGGAAGCAGCGCAGTCCATAGCCAGGGTGATGTCGGTGCCCAGTTTGTAACCGGCAGCGGCAACGGCTTCAGCGATAACTTCCAGCGCTTCGGCGTTGGATTTCAGGTTCGGAGCGAAACCACCTTCGTCACCAACTGCAGTGTTGTAGCCCTTGGACTTCAGCACTTTGGCCAGGTTGTGGAACACTTCTGCGCCCATGCGAACGGCTTCTTTCAGGGTCTTGGCGCCAACCGGCTGGATCATGAACTCCTGGATGTCGACGTTGTTGTCGGCGTGCTCACCACCGTTGATGATGTTCATCATCGGCAGCGGCATGGAGTAAACACCCGGGGTGCCGTTCAGCTCGGCGATGTGGGCGTACAGCGGCATGCCTTTGGCAGCAGCGGCAGCTTTGGCGTTAGCCAGGGAAACAGCCAGGATGGCGTTGGCGCCGAACTTGGATTTGTTCTCGGTACCGTCGAGGTCGATCATGATCTGGTCAACGGTGGCCTGGTCCTTGGCATCTTTACCCAGCAGAGCTTGAGCGATCGGGCCGTTTACGGCTTCGATGGCTTTCAGCACGCCTTTACCCAGGAAACGGCTCTTGTCGCCGTCACGCAGTTCCAGCGCTTCGCGGGAACCGGTGGACGCGCCAGACGGAGCGGCTGCCATACCAACAAAACCACCTTCCAGGTGAACTTCGGCCTCAACGGTCGGGTTACCACGGGAGTCGATGATTTCACGACCGATCACTTTAACGATCTTGGACATGTGTATTTCCTCAGGTTTCGTAAAAAAACAACAAAAATATGCCAAAAAAAGCGGCTGTGGCACAGTGCCCCAACCGCATTTATTTTCAATTACTTCAAATTACGCTTCTGATACTCGCCTGCCGCCTTCACAAAACCGGCGAACAGAGCGTGGCCATCACGAGGAGTAGAGGTGAACTCCGGGTGGAACTGCGCAGCCACGAACCAGGGGTGATCCGGGATCTCGATGATTTCCACCAACTTCTTGTCGGCGGAGAGACCGGTCACTTTCAGACCTGCCGCTTCAATCTGCGGCAGCAGCTTGTTGTTTACTTCGTAACGGTGACGGTGACGCTCGTAAATGGTCGGGCTGCCGTACATCTGACGCACCTTGGAATCTTCGACCAGGTGGCAGAGCTGGGAACCCAGACGCATGGTACCGCCCAAATCAGACTTCTCGGTACGGGTCTCGACATTACCTTCTTCATCCACCCACTCGGTGATGAGGCCGACGACCGGATACGCGCAATCTTTCTTGAATTCGGAGGAGTGAGCCCCTTCCATGCCCGCCACGTTGCGAGCGAATTCGATCATGGCAACCTGCATGCCGAGGCAGATACCCAGGTAGGGGATCTTGTTCTCGCGGGCATACTGGGCAGCCAGAATTTTTCCTTCCACACCGCGCTCACCGAAGCCACCCGGCACCAGGATCGCGTCCAGACCTTCCAGCAGCTCGGCGCCACGGGTCTCGATATCCTGAGAGTCGATGTACTTGATGTTGACGGAGTGACGGGTCTTGAGACCTCCGTGCTTGAGCGCCTCGTTGACGGACTTGTAAGCGTCCGGCAGGGAGACGTACTTGCCGACCATACCGATGGTCACTTCACCAGTCGGGTTGGCCTCTTCGTAGATAACCTGTTCCCACTCGGACAAATCAGCTTCTTTGCACTCCAGACCGAAACGCTCGGTGAAGTAGGAGTCCAGATTCTGGGATTTCAGCAGTGCCGGGATCTTGTAGATGGAGTCGACGTCTTTCATGGAGATGACGGCGCGCTCGGGCACGTTGCAGAACAGGGCAATCTTGGCGCGCTCGTTGGCCGGAATGGCACGGTCGGAGCGGCAGATCAGCACATCCGGCTGGATACCGATGGAGAGCAGCTCTTTGACGGAGTGCTGGGTCGGCTTGGTCTTCACTTCACCGGCAGCAGCCAGGTAAGGAACCAGCGTCAGGTGCATGAACATGGCGTTGTTGCGGCCCACTTCGGCAGCCAGCTGACGAATGGCTTCGAGGAACGGCAGGGACTCGATGTCACCCACGGTACCGCCCACTTCGACGATGGCAACCTGATGGCCTTCGGCACCGGCAATCACCCGCTCTTTGATGGCGTTGGTGATGTGCGGGATAACCTGAATGGTGGCGCCCAGATAGTCACCACGACGCTCTTTACGCAGTACGTCGGCGTAGATACGGCCGGTGGTAAAGTTGTTGCGACGGGTCATCTTGGTGCGGATGAAACGCTCGTAGTGGCCCAAATCCAGATCGGTTTCGGCCCCGTCCTCGGTTACGAACACTTCACCATGCTGGGTCGGGCTCATGGTGCCCGGATCCACGTTGATGTACGGGTCCAGTTTCATGATGGTCACATCCAGACCACGGGCTTCCAGAATGGCTGCCAGAGAAGCTGCGGCAATGCCTTTGCCGAGGGATGAAACAACGCCACCAGTAACAAAAATATATTTGGTCGTCATGCTGAACCTGAAAGAAGTTTAGGGAATTTTAAGGGGTGCTTCGGGGATGAAGCAGGACGGGGAAACAGTATACCAAAAACCCCTCTCCCAAACAATGAGCAAAAATCTATCAGGCTCACCGCCCCCCCATCTTGCGCCAAATCAACTTTGCTCGGTTTCCTTCGCCTTATCCCAGGCGGCATCGAGCTTTTCGAGGGTGCAATCGGTCATTTTCAAGCCTTCTGCGGCGATTATCTGCTCAACCTGACGAAAACGACGTTCGAACTTGGCGTTGGCGCCTCGCAGTACCTGCTCCGGATCCTTGCCCAGATGACGCACCAGATTGACGGTGGCAAACAACAAGTCGCCGAGCTCGTCGCTCACCCGCGCCTCGTCCACATCGGCCATCAATGCCTCTTCCATCACCTCATCGATCTCTTCGTGGATCTTGTCCACCACAGGCCCCAGCGTCTTCCAGTCAAAACCGACGGTGGCGCAGCGTTTCTGGATCTTGGCGGCGCGAGTCAAGGCAGGCAGCGCCTGCGGGATATCGTCCAACACGCTCTCTTTGTCGAGGGCCGCCCGCTCTTTGGCTTTTTCCGCCTCCCAGTTCGCTTTTACCGCCTGCTCGTTGGCAAGGTCTGCATCGGAAAAAACGTGTGGGTGACGACGAATGAGCTTTTCACTCACCGTATCCACGATATCGGCGAAGTCGAACAAGCCCCGCTCTTTACCCAGCTGGGCGTAGAACACCACCTGAAACAGCAGGTCGCCCAACTCCCCTTTCAGCCCCTGCCAATCTTCGGTCTCTATGGCATCGGCCACTTCGTAGGCCTCTTCCAGAGTGTGCGGCACTATGGTCTGGAAGTCCTGTTTCAGATCCCAGGGGCAGCCGTTTTGCGGATCACGCAGACGAGCCATGATGTCGAGCAGTTGAGGCAGATCGTAACGTTGAGACATGAGATATTCGCTTTCAATTCGTTCAAAAAGGGTCGTAAATGCAGACCGGCCACTGGGGCCGGTCGGTTCGATATCAAAGCCGCTTGGCGCTGATCACATCGTTGAGCTGACTGAGCTTGGCCAACGCCCGGTTGAAGGCGTTGATGTTGTAAATCTCCAGCTCCATATCGATCTCGGCGGTCTGCTCGCGCACATTGGAGCGCGAGCGCACCCCCATCACATTGATCTTCTCGTTGGCCAGCACAGTAGTGATATCGCGCAGCAGGCCGGAGCGATCGTTGGAGATGATCCGGATGGTGAGGCCGTAGCCGCCGGAGTAGTTCTCCCCCCACACCGCATCGATCAGCCGCTCGGGGTTGCGCCGTGACAGCTCCTTGAGCTGCTCGCAATCTTCCCGGTGGATCGAGACGCCGCGCCCCATGGTGATGAAGCCCTGAATGGAGTCCCCCGGAATCGGCTGACAGCAGCGGGCAATATGGGTCATCAGGTTGCCAACCCCTTCCACCACGATATGGTCTTTGGGCTTGTGGCGCATCGGCGCATTGGCCTTCTGCTCCAGCTTCTCCAACAGGCGGCGATCTTCCTCTTCCGCCGTCGGCTTGTTGTAGCAGGTGTCGAGATAGTTGAGCACCTGGTTGATGCGGATATCGCCGCTGCCGATACCGGCCAGCAGATCGTCGGTGCTCTCCAGATTGAAGCGGCGCAGCATGTTGCCCTTGTCGATCTTGGACATGCTGAGGTTGTGGCGATCCAGCTCCTTCTCGAACAGCTCGCGACCGGCCACGATATTTTTGTCCCGATCCAGTTTTCTGAACCAGGTCGCCACCTTGGCCCGCGCCCGACTGGAGCGCAGGAAGCCGGCGTTGGGGTTCATCCAGTCGCGGCTCGGGTTCGGCTCCTTCTGGGTGATCACCTCCACCTGATCGCCGGTCTGCAGCGCGTAGGTGAACGGCACGATGCGGCCGTCAATCTTGGCGCCGATGCAGCGGTGACCGATCATGCTGTGGACGTGATAGGCAAAATCGAGCGGGGTGGCGCCAGCCGGCAGGTCGATGACATCCCCTTTCGGGGTGAAGACGTAGACCCGGTCCTCGAACACCTGACTGCGCAGATCTTCCAGCAGGGAGCCGCTCTCGGAGAGATCCTCCTGCCAGGCGAGCAGCTTGCGCAGCCACTCGATCTTGTCTTCGAAGGTGTTGGCCTTGCCGCCAGCCTGCGCCCCTTCCTTGTAGCGCCAGTGCGCCGCGACGCCGAGCTCGGCATCCTGATGCATCTGGTCGGTACGGATCTGGATCTCGACAGTCTTGCCCTCCGGCCCCACCACTACGGTGTGGATCGACTGATAGCCGTTGGGTTTGGGGTTGGCGACATAGTCGTCAAACTCGCGAGGAATGTGGTGGAACTGGGTATGGACGATGCCGAGCGCCGCATAGCAATCCTGCAGCCGCTTGGTCACTACCCGCACCGCGCGCACGTCGAACAACTCGTTGAACTCGAGGTGCTTCTTCTGCATTTTGCGCCAGATGCTGTAGATATGTTTCGGCCGACCGTACACCTCAGCGTCAACTCCCGCCTCTTTCAGGCCATTACGCAGGGATTGCACAAACTCGCGGATGTAGCGCTCGCGGTCGAGCCGCTTCTCGTCGAGCTGCTTGGCGATCTGCTTGTAGGTATCCGGGTGCAGGTAACGGAAGGCGAGATCTTCCAGCTCCCACTTGAGCTGGCCGATGCCCAGACGGTTGGCGAGCGGCGCATAGATGTTGGTGATCTCCTGGGCCATCAGCACCCGGGTCTCTTCATCTGCCGTCTTCGCTTCCCGCAGGCAGGCGATCCGCTCCGCCAGCTTGATCACCACGGCGCGCACATCCTCGACCATGGCAAGCAACATGCGACGCACGTTGTCGACCTGCTCCGGCGAGGTTTCGCTGCGATGGAGGGTCTGCAGGGAGCGGATGGCCTCCATCTCCAGCACCCCTTCCACCAGCTTGGCGATCTTGGAGCCGAAGTCCTCGTCCATCCGCTCCTGGCTGATGAGACCGGCTTCGACGAAGGGGTAGATGATGGCGGCCTTGAGGGTACCGATATCCATGCTGAGCATCTGCAGGATGCCCACCATTTCGATGCCGCGCACCAGCAGCTTACTGGTCAGCGCCTCGTCACCGAGCGTCAAACAATACTGGTAGACGGTTCGCAGCTGATCCTTTTCACTGTCACTCAAGGAGAGCGAGCTGACCCACTCTTCCAGGGTGAAGTTGTCTTTCAAATGAATATCGCGAACCGCAACCATGGTATCAATCCTTTAAATTATCGGGCCGAAAGCTGTCACTTTCTCCCCTCATGAGATTGCCTCAAATGGGGATATCCAGCGCACTTTTCAAGGCATATTGTCCAGAAAGACAATAGAGCGCACCAACAGGCCCTGCCGAACGACGAGGGTCTAGATTACCCCAATCACATCAGCTCAAACAGACGCAGACATGCCAGATTACATATCCGCATCGCCGTGCCGATGAGCAGGATTACTTCATATACACACCAGCTCAAACAGCCGCAGACATGCCAGATTACACATCCGCATCGCCGTACCGATGAGCAGGATTACTTCATATACACACCTGCTCAAACAGTAACAAACATGCCGGATGACCTATCCGGCATCGCCGAACTGATGAGTCATTTACTCCCGTTCAAACAGCGCCATGGACTCCAGATGACCGGTGTGAGGGAACATGTCGAGCATGCCGAGGCGCACCAGACGATAACCCCCTTTCACCAGCACCTGACTGTCCCGCGCCAGGGTGACCGGGTTACAGGAGACGTAGACCACCCGCTTGGGTGAAAGTTTCACGACGTGTCCCATCACTTCCAGTGCGCCGGGGCGAGCCGGATCCAGCAGCACCAGATCAAACCCTTCCCGCGCCCAGGACATGCCGACGATGTCATCGCTCAGGTCGGCTTTGTAGAAACGGGCATTGGTGATGCCGTTGCGACGGGCGTTCTCTTCGGC
Organism: Aeromonas sp. s13; assembly: GCF_040907905.1. Lineage (NCBI taxonomy): Bacteria > Pseudomonadati > Pseudomonadota > Gammaproteobacteria > Aeromonadales > Aeromonadaceae > Aeromonas > Aeromonas sp. s13. The sequence continues at coordinate 55,142 of NZ_JBFOCS010000017.1, forward strand.
CCGCTGCACCATGGCCAGTTCACCTTCCACACCCACCACTTCGCGAGCCTGACGGGCCAGCGGCAGGGTGAAGTTGCCGATACCGCAGAAGAGATCGAGCACCTTGTCATCCTTGCTCGCCCCGAGCCATGTCAGCGCCTGCTCAACCATGCTCTGGTTGATGGGGCCGTTGACCTGAATGAAGTCACCCGGAGCAAATGCAAGAGACAGGCCATCCAGCGAATAGGATGGGGAAAATTGTTGCTGCAGCGCTTCGATGCGATCATCGGCCGCTTGCAGATAGAGGTCGATCCCCTGCGCTTTTGCAAACTCCACCAGCAGGGCGCGATCCGCCTCATTGGGGCGGCCGGTGTGGCGCAGCAGCATCATGATCCCCTGCTCCGCCTGGATAAGCTCCACATGGCCCAGCTCACGCTGGCTCTTCAAGCGATTGAGGCACTCACGCAGCGGGGCAATCAGCGCAGAGAGCGGCTCGGCCAATACCGGGCAACCGTCGATCTCCACCAGATCGTTGCTGTTGCGACGGCGGAAACCGACCCGGGTGCAGCGACCGTTCTTGTCAAATTTGATGGCCAGACGACAGACCCGGCGGTAGGCACGATCTTCACCGGTCAGTACCGGCTCCAGCGCCGGCGCCTTGATGTTGCCCAACCGCTCGAACAGGCTGACCAGTCCGGCCGCCTTGGCGGCTTGCTGATCGGCAACCGACATGTGCTGGGCACTGCAACCGCCGCACTCGCGATAGTGGCTGCAGAAGGGGGCGATACGGTTGGCTGCCGGGGTAACCACCTGTTGCAAGGCGGCGTGACCATACTGCTTTTTCTCTTCGGTGATGCGTGCCTTGACGGTCTCGCCGGGCAGTGCCCCTTCGACGAAGATCGCCTTGCCCTGATGGCGACCGATACCGACGCAGTGGTGATCGAGGGTGTCTATCGTAAATTCAATGCGTTGGAGCTGGGTGGACTTCTTTTGGGGCTTGAAAAACTGGGCCATAAAACTTGGTGCCTATAGGTGGCTATGTCATGATTGTGAAATCTGCTGCCGGGTATTGTCCCACAAGAATAATAGTATGACCAAATACGGCCACAGAGCCCGTGTATTGCCATCAACCCTATCGCCAACCCTGTTCACTGGTGGCCTGTTCGTATGACCAAATATGGCCTGAGAGCACGCGTTCTCGCCTTCACCATCCTGCCGACCCTGATCATCGGTGGCCTGATGGCCGGTTACTTCACCTTCCACCGCTACCAGCAGCTGGAAAACAACCTCATTGATCAGGGGATCAACATCATCGAACCGCTGGCGATAGCCAGTGAATACGGGATGACCCAGCACAGTCGCGAATCCCTCAAGCGGCTGATTGGCCTGACCCACCGCAAGAACTCCCCCTTCATCAAGTCCATCGCTGTCTTCACCCAGGACAACCAGCTGTTCGTCACCTCGAACTATCACCGGGATTTCACCCGACTCAGGCTGCCCGATGGCGAGCCTATTCCGGATTTGACCAGCGTGACGTTTCAGGGGGACGACATCATTTTGCGCACCCCGATCCAGGCTGAAACCAGTCTGGATGGCTTCCCGCTGCCCAGCGATGTAGAGCCGCCGATGATCGGCTACATCTCGATGCAGATGGCGACCGATCGGGCCATGCTGCTGCAGTACCGCGACACCTTCTTTGCGGTGATCATGGTGCTCATCGGGGTGGCCTTCAGTACCCTGTTTGGCTTCCGTCTGGTCAAGAGCGTGACCCAGCCCATCACCAACATGGTGCAGGCGGTGCACAAGATCAGGGAGGGACGGCTCGATACCCGGGTCAGCGGCCAGCTCACCGGCGAGCTGGATATGCTGAAAAACGGCATCAACGCCATGGCCAAGGCGCTCTCCGAATATCACGAAGAGATGCAGCAGAATATCGATCAGGCCACCTCTGACCTGCGCGAAACGCTGGAGCAGATCGAGATCCAGAACGTCGAACTCGACATGGCCAAGAAGCGGGCGCAGGAGGCGGCGCGGGTCAAGTCGGAGTTTCTGGCCAACATGTCCCACGAGCTGCGCACTCCGCTCAACGGGGTCATCGGTTTTACCCGCCAGCTGCTGAAAACCAGCCTGACCCCGAGCCAGACCGACTACATGCAGACCATCGAGAAGTCGGCACGCAACCTGCTTGGCATCATCAACGACATCCTCGACTTCTCGAAGCTGGAAGCGGGCAAGCTGCAGCTGGAGCATATCCCGTTTAGCCTGCGCGACACCCTCAACGAGACCATGCACCTGCTCGGCCCCAGCGCCCACGACAAGCAGCTGGAGCTCTCCCTGCGGGTGGATGCCGATGTGCCGGACTACCTCACCGGCGACCCCATGCGTCTGCAACAGGTGCTGACCAACCTCACCGGCAACGCCATCAAGTTCACCGAACAGGGCAACGTCGATGTCCATATCGAGCAGACCGGCAGTGGCAACCACAAGGTGAGGCTCAACGTCCAGATCCGTGATACCGGCATCGGCATCTCCCAAGAGCAGCAACATCAGCTTTTCCAGGCCTTCAATCAGGCCGACTCCTCCATCTCCCGCCGTTATGGCGGCACGGGCCTTGGCCTCGTCATTACCCAGAAGCTGGTGCAGCAGATGGGCGGCCAGATCCGCTTCGAATCGGAGCTCGGCAAGGGATCCATCTTCTCGTTTAGTCTGGATGTGGAGGTCTCGCCCCTGCCCCAGACCGATCAACTGCCGCTGGATCGGATCCGTGGCAAACGGCTCTGGCTGCTGGAGCCGGATCCCTTCGCGCAAACCTCTCTGCTCGCCCTGCTGGCGGAGTGGCACCTCGATGTGCACCCACTGACCAGCGATGATCCTTGGCCTGAGATGAGCGAGCAGGAGATGGTGATCATCGGCAGCAGCACCCAGCATACGCCGCAGCAGGTGCTCGGCCGTCTCGACAAACTGAACGGCCAGCAGCAGAACACCATAGTACTGCTCAGCAGCCACGAGCCGGCACTCTATGAAGCTATGCTGGCCCATGGCGCCCAGCACTGTCTCTCCAAACCGGTCAACCATCGCAAGCTGCTGCACGCCCTGCTCTCGCCGGAGTCGAGCCGCCAGAAGCTGCCCGCCCAGCCTGCGCCGCGCCAGTTGCAGCCGATCAAGGTGCTGGCGGTGGACGACAACGCCGCCAACCTCAAGCTGATCGCCGCCATGCTCAAGGAGATGGTGAGTCAGGTGGTGGTGTGCAAAAACGGCAAGGAAGCGGTCAAGCAGGCCCAGAGCCAGCCGTTCGACATCATCTTCATGGATATCCAGATGCCGATCATGGATGGCATCAGCGCCACCCAGGCGATCCGCAACCAATCCCTCAACACCACCACCCCGATCGTGGCGGTGACCGCCCACGCCATCCCCGGCGAACGGGAACGGCTGATCCGGCAGGGGATGGACGACTATCTGGCCAAGCCCATCGACGAGAGCATGCTGGCCCAGCTCATCACCGACTTTGCCCATCGCCGTCACCAGAATAATGGTGCCCAACAGATCGACTGGGCACTTGCGGTGCGGCAGGCGGCGGGGAAAGAGCATCTCGCCAGAGAGATGCTGACCATGCTGCTGGCCAGTTTTGACGAGGTCGAGCCGGTGCTGGATAGCGCGCTGGCTGGCGAAATTGAAGATAGCGAGGTGCTGGCCCAGCTCCATCGCCTCAACGGTGGCTGTGCCTATTCCGGGGTGCCGGGACTGCAACGGCTGCTCTCCCAGCTGGAGCAACAGCTGCGTGACGGCGTGCCGGTGAGCGAGCTGGAACCCGAGCTGCTGGAGCTGCAAGATGCGCTGGAACTGGTGCGCCAGGAGGCGCCCCGCTATCTCGGCAAGGCTTGATGAGCTTGACCTGAAGTGTATCGGCCCCCGCTTTTTCTGACGCGAGGGCTGCCAGATGGTAAAGTTGCGCCGTTTACACAGGAGTCAGCATGACCAACAACGATATTCTGCGCCGTCTGCGCTACGCCCTCACCATCAGCAACGACCAGATGGTCGAGATGTTTGCCAAGGGCAACCTGACGGTCACTCACGCCCAACTGCACAGCTGGTTGATGAAAGAGGCGGCGGAAGGTGAAGAGCAAGAGGCAGGCTATGTTGCCTGTCCCGACTCGGCCCTGAGCCAGTTCCTCGACGGTTTCATCATCGCCCGCCGCGGCGTGCGCGAAGATGCACCGGCCCAGGTGATCCCGAACCGGATCAACAACAACATGATCCTGCGCAAGCTGCGCATCGGTCTCAACTTCAAGGAAGAGGATATGCTCGGCACCCTCAAGCTCGCCGACTTCAACCTCTCCAAGTCCGAGCTCAGTGCCCTGTTCCGCTCCAAGGATCACAAGCACTATCAGGCTTGCGGGGATCAGATCCTGCGTAACTTCCTGATCGGTCTCACGGCCAAATACCGCGGCTAACCAGCCGCGCGACTGTACAGACAGGGCCTTCGACATGTGCCAGCGACTCACTCCTCCCACGCTCAGCAGCCTGGCTGTGGCAGGGGGATGGCGCTGGCGCTGTCTTCTTCCCCTCTTCTTTCTGCCACTGGTTCTGCTGCTGGGTGGTTGTACTCCGTCCGAATATCAGCTCTCAACCCGCTATCAGAGCGCCAACCAGAACGAGCGGATCGCCTTTCTGATCCTCCACTACACCGACGAAGATGATGCCAACTCCTTGCGCCTGCTGACCGAGCCGGAGCACAAGGTGAGCGCCCACTACCTGATCCCCCGCGACAGCCACGAGACCCCGCTACCGGTCCATCAGCTGGTGCCGGACAGCGCGCGCGCCTGGCATGCCGGACGCAGCCGCTGGCACCAATATGCCGGGCTCAATGCCAGCTCCCTTGGCATCGAGATCGTCAACCTCGGCTATCCAGCAGAAGATGAGCCGCTGGCCCCCGATGCGCGGCGCTGGCAACCCTATACCCCGCAGCAGATTGCTGCCGTCGGCGCCCTCAGCCGGGAGCTGGTCGCCCGCTACCAGATTCCACCGACCCAGGTGCTGGGCCACAGCGATGTCGCCCCCGAGCGCAAGCAGGATCCCGGCCCCCACTTCCCCTGGCGCCAGCTCTATCTGACGTACGGGGTCGGCGCCTGGCCCGATGAAGGTCGGGTGGCTGAGTTGCTGGCCAGCCCCTTGCCCGACTGGGATGCGGCCATGTGGCAGCAGCAGTTGGCCCGCTATGGCTATGGCCTGCCCCGGAGCGGCCAGTGGGATGAGCAGAGCCGCGCCGTCATGGGCGCCTTTCAGCTCCACTTTCGCGCCAGCAAGGTCGATAGCAAACCAGACCGCGAGTGTCAGGCCATCCTGATGGCGCTGCTCGAAAAATACTTCCCCTAATCCTCATCCATTGCCCCCGTCGCTGCGTACTGTTTGATAGCTGTTAGCTATCAAACAGTTAGGTACAAGCAATTGTCCCTTCATTTTGCAAGGCGTTACTCTGACTGCGTTCCGAAAGAGAATTTAAAACCGATTTCCAAATCTGGAGGTGAATGATGAAAAGCCCGATTGGTCTTGATACTGCTCAATCACAAGCCCTGGCAGCCGAGTTGAACAAATTGCTGGCCAGCTACCAGATCCTCTACATGAACGTGCGCGGCTTCCACTGGAATATCCGTGGCAACCAGTTCTTCGAACTGCACCTGAAATTTGAAGAGATTTACAACGACCTGCTGCTGAAAGTCGATGCCTTGGCCGAGCGGATCCTGACCCTGGATGGCGTGCCGATGCACAGCTTCAGTGACTACCTGAAAGTCTCTGCCATCCCGGAGCAAAAAGGACTGCACGATGGCCGCGCCTGTGTCGAATCCCTGCTGGATAGCTTCCGCGAACTGCTGGTCGCCCAGCGCCGAATTCTGGGCCAGGCCGCCGAAGCCGGTGATGAGGGCACAGCCTCCATCCTCTCCGACTATGTGCAGCAGCAGGAAAAACTGGTCTGGATGCTGCGCGCTTATCTGGCCTGATAGTGAACCAAGCCGACTACAGCGTACGTATGCTGGCTTGAGTAAGTACCGGGCCGAAAGCTCCTGACCAGACCACGGCCCAATCCGTCTGATTGTTATGTTCTGTTGCAAACCTGAGTTGTCTCTCCTTTTATCCACCCGCTTGCCGCCCTGTTTGGGCGGCTTTTTTTGTTTTTGATCTGCATCAAGGGAATCTTAATTGGCAAATTGAATGCCTATTAAGTTTTTCGCGAGAGGAATAGAATCGCCACAAAACAGACAACTGAAATGTCCAATTAGGAGAGACATGATGTTTTGTGTGCAATGTGAACAAACAATTCGTACCCCGGCAGGCAACGGCTGTGCCTACGCACAAGGTATGTGCGGCAAGACGGCGGAAACCTCGGATCTGCAGGATGTGCTGATCTACACCCTGCAGGGGCTCAGCGCCTGGGCGCTGGCCGCCCGCGAGCAGGGCATCATGGATCGCGAGGTCGATGCTTTCGTGCCCAAGGCCTTCTTCGCCACCCTCACCAACGTCAACTTCGACTCGAATCGCATCGTGGCCTACGTCAATCAGGCCCTCGCCTATCGCCAGCAGTTAGCCGATCGTCTGACCGCCATGGCGGTGCAGGTCAACGACTTGCCACAGTCCGCTTACTTCGAACCCGGTGCCGAACTGCTGGAGCAGCTTGCCCATGCCGCGCCAGCCGCCCCCAATCGGGGCAAGAGCGAGGTGAACGAAGACATCATGGGGCTGCGCCTGCTCTGTCTTTACGGCCTCAAGGGCGCCGCCGCCTACATGGAGCACGCCCGGGTGCTGGATCAGCAGAGTGACGAGGTGGCCGCCGAGTTCCACCGCATCATGAGCTGGCTCAGCACAGATCCTAGCGAAATGGGTCGGCTGTTCAGCTGCGCCATGGAGATCGGTCAGCTCAACTTCAAAATCATGGAGATGCTGGATCTCGGTGAAACCAGCGCCTTCGGTCATCCGGAACCGACCCAGGTACGCGTCACCCCCATCCCCGGCAAGTGCATTCTGGTCTCCGGCCACGACATGATGGATCTCAAGCTCATTCTGGAGCAGACCAAGGGAACCGGCATTCATGTCTACACCCACGGCGAGATGCTGCCCGCACTGGCCTATCCCTTCTTCAAGCAGTACTCCCATCTGGTGGGCAACTACGGCTCCGCCTGGCAGAACCAGCAGAAGGAGTTTGCCAACTTCCCGGGCGCGGTGGTGATGACCTCCAACTGCATCATCGACCCGAATGTGGGCAACTACTCGGATCGTATCTTCACCCGCTCCATCGTCGGCTGGCCGGGCGTCACCCATCTGGAGGGAGATGATTTCTCCGCCGTGATTGCCAAGGCGCAAGCGCTGGAAGGCTTCAAACACACAGAGCTCGAGCACTTCATCACCATCGGCTTTGCCCGCAACGCTCTGATGCAGGCCGCCCCCGCGGTGATTGAGAAGGTCAAAGCCGGAGAGATCAGCCACTTCTTCCTGGTAGGTGGCTGTGACGGCGACAAGGCCGAGCGCGCCTACTTCACCGAGTTTGCCAAGGCGGCGCCGCGTGACAGCCTGCTGCTCACGCTGGGTTGCGGCAAATACAAGTTCAACAAGCTCGACTTTGGCGACATCGGTGGCATTCCCCGTCTACTGGACGTGGGTCAGTGCAACGATGCCTACTCCGCCATCCAGTTGGCGCTGGCGCTCTCCGAAGCGTTCGAGTGCGGGGTCAACGATCTGCCGCTGACGCTGGTGCTCTCCTGGTTCGAGCAAAAAGCCATCGTTATTCTGCTCACCCTGCTCTCCCTCGGGGTGAAAGACATTCGTACCGGCCCAACCGCCCCCGCCTTCCTCACCCCGGCCCTGCTCAAGGTGCTGGAAGAGCAGTTTGGTCTGAAAGGGACCACCATGGCCGAGGCTGACCTGGCCGAGATCCTGGCGGCCTGATCGGCACCTCATGTTGTAAGCATTTGGCGAGCCGCCCGGCTCGCCTTTTTTCTGGACCCGGCTTTTTCACCAGACGTTTTTCAAACCGTTTCAAACCTTATCAAACCCAAGGAGCCTTGTGATGACCTCTCTCACGCTCACCTGCATTGGCCGCCAACAGGACACCCACGACGTCGTGAGCTGGCAGCTGGCGCCGCTTTCCGGCTGCCTCCCTCCCGTACTGGCTGGCCAGTGCATCACCCTGCATACCGAGATTGACGGCCAGCCGGAGTGCCGCGCCTATACCCTCTCCTCCAGCCCGCAAGATGCCTGCTGGCAGGTGACAATCAAGGATGTGGGACGGGTCTCCCGTCATCTGCACCAGAGCCTGCAAGTGGGGGACGAGATCCGGGTGGATGGCCCGTTCGGCGATTTCAACCTGACCGCCTTGCCTTGCAAACGGCCGCTGCTCTTGAGCGCTGGTTCCGGCATTACCCCAATGTGGTCCATGTTGCGGGACGAGCTCGCCAAACAGCCGGATGCCGATATCCGCTTTATCCATAGCGCCCGCTCGCCAGCAGATGTGATCTTCGCAGATGAGTTGGCTGCACTGGCTGAGGCCCATGCCGGTGTACGCCATGCCCTGATTCTGGAAGAAGCCCCTGCAGATCACCCCTGGATTGGCCGACTCACCCCCGCCATGCTGGCCGAACTGGCCCCGGATCTGTGCGAACGCCATGTCTATCTCTGTGGCCCGGCACCCTATATGGCGGCGGTCAGCACCATGCTGACAGAGCTGGGTTTGCCGCCGGAGCAACTGCATCAGGAGTCCTTTGGTCTTCCCCCCGCAGAGCCCGCCACCACCACCAACGATCACTTCTGGCTGACCCTGAAAAAGAGCGGAAAAAAGGTGAAAATCCTGCCGGGTCAGACCCTGCTGGCGGCGCTGGAAGCGGCGGGCGAAACCATAATGGCCGCTTGCCGCGCCGGGGTATGTGGCAGCTGTCGTTGCACCACCACAGGTGACATCGAGCGCCAGAGCATGATGACCTTGAGTGCGCAGGATCTGGAGAGCGGCGTGGCTCTGGCCTGCTCCTGCACCGCGAAAGGGGATATCAGTCTCGATTATTGAGATACACAAAGGGCTTCATTGGTATCTCAACCTTTTCCCGAGCGGGCAGGACGGGTAGACTCTGCCCCAGTTTCACCAGAACACGGGATAAAAAATGACAATACTGGTCACAGGGGGCGCCGGCTATATCGGCTCCCATACCCTGGTTGAACTCTTGAACGTCGGGCAGCAGGTCGTGGTACTCGACAACCTATCCAACTCCTCACCGGAGTCACTCAAGCGGGTCGAACGGATCACCGGCAAGCCGGTCACCTTCGTCGAAGGGGATGTGCTGGACAGAGCCTGCCTGCAGCAGCTGTTTGCCAACCACCAGATCGAATCGGTCATTCACTTCGCCGGCCTCAAGGCGGTCGGAGAGTCGAGCCAGATCCCGCTCACCTACTACCAGAACAACATCAGCGGCACTCTGGTGCTATGCGAAGAGATGGCCAGGGCTGGCGTTTTCCGGCTGGTATTCAGCTCCTCGGCCACCGTCTATGGCGATCCCGCCTCGGTACCGCTGCGGGAAGATTTCCCCACCAGCGCCACCAACCCCTATGGTCGCTCCAAGCTGATGGTGGAGGAGATCCTGCGCGATCTCGCCAAATCCGATCCCCGCTGGGCTATCGTGTTGCTGCGCTACTTCAACCCGGTCGGCGCCCATGAGAGCGGCCTGATTGGTGAAGATCCCAACGGCATCCCCAACAACCTGCTGCCCTATATCAGCCAGGTGGGTGTCGGCAAGCTCAAGGAGCTGGGGGTATTTGGCAACGACTACCCGACCCCGGATGGCACCGGCGTGCGCGACTACATCCATGTGGTGGATCTGGCCATCGGCCACCTGAAAGCACTGGCGCGCATCAAGAGCGACACCGGCGTCTTCACCTACAACCTGGGCACAGGTCAGGGCTACTCGGTACTGGAGATGGTCAAGGCGTTTGAAGCGGCCAGCGGCCGACCCATTCCCTACCAGATCAAACCCCGCCGCCCGGGCGACATCGCCGAGTGCTGGGCAGAGCCGACGCTGGCCCGTGCCGAGCTGGGCTGGCAGGCAGAGCGCGGTCTGGAGCAGATGATGGTCGATACCTGGCGCTGGCAAAGCAACAACCCGAACGGCTATCAAGGCTGATCTCTCGCGGGTGGATAACAAAACGCCCCGACATTTTCATGTCGGGGCGTTTTATTTTGCGACGTTCAATCAGTGGGTCTGACTGCGCAGCAGCGGCACACGGGCCAATCGGGGGGCTATGCGGTCTATCAGCCGATCTGCCAGCGGGGTCAGCAGCAACCATGGCAGACAGAGGGTCGCCAGCCCAAGCGCACCGACGTAGACATCGGTAAACCAGTGGGCGCCAGCCAGAATGCGTGGCGTGGAAAAGATCGGCACCATCAACAATGCACTGACACCGGCCCAGCGCGGCAGATAACGCAAGGCGTAGCCGGCGAAGATCATCAGGAACAGGGCGTGATCCCCGGGGAAGCTGTCACCGGAAGAGTCCTTGGTCGGAATAGCGCTGATCTGGGTCACCCGCAGCGCATCGGCCACCATCAGGGTCGGGCTGGGTCGCTCCACCGGCAATCGGTGACCAAGCTGGTTGATCACCAGTGCACTCAGCAGCATCACTATGCCCATTGCCACCAGTTGGCGACGACCCGCCAGATCCCGTGCAAAGAAACATCGGGCCAGGATCAGCCCCATACAGGCCAGCACCGCCAGATCGAACAGCCGGTTATTGGTGATGGCCACCAGATCGGCCCACAGAGCCGACTGCCCGAGCCAGCCGTTGACGGTATGAAAAATCGCGAGGTCCCACTGATCCCAGGGACCATGAGCGGGCAGCGCAGCCCAACTGATGGCCACCAGACCACCGACCAGATAGCAAAGCAGGAACTTGCCCATGGGGACTCTCCTTTAGAAAAGGGCGATATCGTAAAACTGTAGAGTGCGTCACAAAACCGAAGAATTGTAAGAAAGTGCGACACAATATCAAGCCTCAAATAAAGCCCATCAGCCCATTCCAATCTCGCATATCCCAACAGCGCCAAGATTTCTGCCTCCGGTGCTGCATCTATGGGCCTCCACCATGAGTGCGGCTTGTGCCACCACCGCAACACCCCCTAGAATGCGCACTTCCCTTTACTGCGAAAGGAAGCGGTATGCATATTCACATTCTTGGGATCTGCGGCACCTTTATGGGTGGTCTGGCGGTGTTGGCAAAACAGCTTGGTTACCGGGTGACCGGTTCGGATGCCAATGTCTATCCCCCCATGAGCACCCAGCTCGAGCAACAGGGCATCGAACTGACCGAAGGCTATGACCCCTCCCAACTCGATCCGGCGCCGGATCTGGTGGTGATCGGCAACGCCATGAGCCGCGGCAACCCCTGTGTTGAATATGTGCTGGACCGCAATCTGCCCTACATCTCCGGCCCCCAGTGGCTGCTGGAGCATGTGCTGCAAGATCGCTGGGTGCTGGCCGTCGCTGGCACCCACGGCAAGACCACCACCGCCAGCATGCTGGCCTGGGTGCTGGAGTACGCCAAGCTGGAGCCCGGTTTCCTGATCGGCGGCGTGCCGGGCAACTTCCCGGTCTCGGCCCGTCTCGGCTCCGCCCCCTTCTTCGTCATCGAAGCGGACGAGTATGACTGCGCCTTCTTCGACAAACGATCCAAGTTCGTCCACTACCACCCGCGCACCCTGGTGATGAATAATCTGGAGTTCGACCACGCGGACATCTTCCCGGATCTCGCCGCGATCCAGCGCCAGTTCCACCACCTGATGCGCACCGTGCCGAGCAACGGCCGGGTGCTGTTCCCGCAAGCCGATGACAACCTCACCGCCGTGCGCAAGATGGGCTGCTGGAGCGAAGTGGAGCTGGTAGGTCAGGACGACGCCAAGTGGAAGGCGGTCAAGCTGGCCGATGACGGCTCCGCCTTCGAGGTGTGGCTGGATGGTGAAAAACAGGGCGAGGTGCACTGGGAGTGCATTGGCGAACACAACGTCAACAACGGCCTGATGGCTATCGCGGCCGCCCGCCATGCTGGCGTGATGGTGGAGCACGGCATCGCTGCCCTCTGCCAGTTCAAATCCCCCAAGCGGCGGATGGAGCTCAAGGGCGAAGTGGCTGGCATCAGCGTCTATGACGACTTTGCCCACCACCCCACCGCCATCGAGACCACCCTCGGCGGCCTGCGCGCCAAGGTGGGTGAGGCCCGTATTCTGGCGGTGCTGGAGCCACGCTCCAACACCATGAAGCTGGGGGTTCACAAGGAGGAGCTGGCTGGCTGCTTCGATGGTGCCGACGAGGTGTTCTTCTTCCAGCCCCCCAACATCGGCTGGGATCTCGGCGAGGTGACCGCCCATATGACCCGACCGGCCAAGGTATTCAACGATCTGGAGACCTTGATCAACCGGTTGGTGGCCGAGAGCCGCGATGGCGACCATATTCTGATCATGAGCAACGGCGGCTTCGGTGGCATTCATGACAAGCTGATCACCCGCCTCAAGGATTACCACGGCGAACTATGAACAAAGCGATCACCCTGGCGCTGACCGGCGCCTCCGGCGCCCCCTACGCCCTGCGCCTGCTCCAGTGTCTGGTGCAGGCGGATTATCGGGTCTACCTGCTCGCCTCATCGGCGGCACGAGTGGTACTCAAGACCGAGCAGCAGCAGGATTGGCCCGGCTCGCCGAGAGAGCTCTCTGTTTATCTTTGTCGCCAATATGGCGCCAAGGAGGGGCAGATTGTCGCCTGCGGCAAGGAGGAGTGGTTCTCGCCGGTGGCCTCCGGTTCGGCCGCGCCCAAACAGATGGTGGTCTGCCCCTGCTCCATGGGCACCGTCTCGGCCATTGCCAACGGCACCTCTGACAACCTGCTGGAACGGGCGGCGGATGTGGTGATCAAGGAGCGCGGCCAGCTGATCCTGGTGCCCCGCGAAACCCCCTTCTCGGCGATCCATCTGGAGAACATGCTGAAACTGGCACGGCTCGGGGTGACCATCATGCCCGCTGCCCCCGGTTTCTATCATGAGCCGAAAAGCATCGAGGATCTGGTGGACTTTATGGTCGCCCGCATCCTAGATCATCTGGGTGTCGAGCATGAGTTGACCCACCGCTGGGGCTATGGCCACCACTGAGCTGACCGCCATATCCGGCCATAAAAAAACGGCGCCACTCAATGAGTGACGCCGTTTTTTCGTTAAGCCGTGTTAGCGAGCCTGAATTGGCGCCGTCACGTACTTGAACAGGAAATCAGTCACCTCTTGGCGCACCGGGCGCTGAGGTTGATTGATCATCTGCATCATCACATAGCCAAAACCGGTCAGAGAGCGGGCCAGATCCTGTGCTGACAGCACGCTGGTGATCTCCCCTACATCCATGGCGGTTTGCAGCTCGCTGGCGATCAGCTCAAGGCAGTGATCGAGCAGCCGGGTATAGCGGGGCCATACCTCTTCCCGAACCGATGAGCTCCACTCCAGCCAGATACCGGCATAATCCGGTTGATCGTAGGCGGCATCGACAGAGAGGCGTACATGACGCTGGATCTTGTCGAAAATGGAGCCCTGGTCACCGTATGCCTGCGACAGCATCTGGTTCACAAAGCGTTCGATCTCGGCCAGCACCTCATCTACCAACTCCTCGCGGGTGTTGAAATAGTTGAAGACGGTAGCCACAGAGACCTTGGCCTGTTCGGCTATCTCGGCGTGACCTGCACGGCCAATGCCGCGACGGGAGAACACCTCGATGGCACATTCCATCAATTGGGAGCGACGAGCTTCCGGCGACAGCCGGGTACGACGTCTTATTTCTGCGCGTGGTTCCATAGTTTTTATCATCTAATAGTTATTGATTATGGTGTTTATAGTATTTTAACTAATCATGCCTGAGTGCCTGCTAACTCTATCAATTAAAATAAGCCGATAAAAGCACCACGTATCTCTAGCACCCTTCAACATGAGTGGTAGAATCATCGGTTTTGATATTCATGAACGGCCAAATCCCCTTTGGCCTTATGGGAGTAAGTGATGAAACACACCGTCGAGGTGATGATCTCCGAGGCTGAAGTAGCCGCCCGGATCGCCAAATTGGGTGAAGAGATCACCGCCCGCTATCAGGGTTCTGACGAAGTCGTGATGATTGCGCTGCTGCGCGGTTCCTGCATCTTCCTGGCCGACCTCTGCCGCCAGTGCCAGCTGCCCATCACCCTGGACTTCATGACCGCCTCCAGCTACGGCTCCGGCATGCACAGCACCCGTGACGTCCGCATCCTCAAAGACCTGGACGATGACATCAAGGGCAAGGATGTGGTGATCGTGGAAGACATCATCGACACCGGTTACACCCTCAACAAGGTGCGCGAGATCCTCTCCCTGCGCGAGCCGAAATCCTTGGCCATCTGCACCCTGCTGGACAAACCCTCCCGCCGCGAAGTGCAGGTGCCGGTCGACTGGATTGGCTTCGCCATTCCGGACGAATTCGTGGTCGGCTGTGGCATCGACTACGCCCAGCAGTACCGCAACCTGCCGTTTATCGGCAAAGTGGTACCCCAGGAGTAAGCCAGGTTCAGGAATATCACGGGTGAAGCGGCCTTGCGCCCTTTACTCTGTGCAGGCGGCCTTGGCCGCCTTTTCTGTATCGAGCCGGATTCAACCATCACAGAGGTTGCAATGAACGCACTGGAAATCAGCGGCCTGAAAAAGACCTATCAGGGGGGCGTCGAAGCCCTTAAAGGCATCGATCTTACCGTCAGGCAGGGGGATTTCTTCGCCCTGCTAGGCCCGAACGGAGCGGGCAAATCCACCACCATCGGCGTCATCAGCTCGCTGGTAAACAAGAGCGCCGGCAAGGTGAAGGTATTTGGCTACGACATCGACAGCGATCTCGAACAGGCCAAGGCCCAGCTCGGGCTGGTGCCGCAGGAGTTCAACTTCAGCCAGTTCGAGAAGGTGATCCAGATTGTCACCCATCAGGCCGGTTTCTACGGCGTGCCCAAGGCGGAAGCCAAGATCCGTGCCGAGAAGTACCTGCGCCAGCTCGATCTGTGGGAGAAGCGCGACATGCCTGCCCGCACCCTCTCCGGCGGCATGAAGCGTCGCCTGATGATCGCCCGCGCCCTGATGCACGAACCCAAGCTACTGATCCTCGATGAACCGACCGCCGGGGTCGATATCGAGATCCGCCGCTCCATGTGGACCTTCCTCAAGGATCTCAACGAGCAGGGCGTCACCATTATTCTCACCACCCACTATCTGGAAGAGGCGGAGATGCTCTGCCGCAACATCGGCATCATCGACAAGGGTCGTCTGATCGAGAACACCAGCATGAAGAATCTGCTGGGCAAGCTGGGTCGCGAGACCTTCCTGCTCGACCTTGCGCCAGGTTCTGCCGTACCTGAGGTGCCAGAGTTCAACGGCCGTATGCCGGATGAGCGCACCCTCGAGGTAGATCTCGACAAGAGCCAGTCACTCAACAGCCTGTTCGAGCAGCTGTCGAGCCAGCAGGTGCAGGTCGTGAGCATGCGCAACAAGGCCAACCGGCTGGAAGAGCTGTTCGTCAATCTGGTCGAAGAGGGGAGAAAAGCATGAATCTGGCCATCTACTACATCGCCTTCAAGAGCATTCTGGCCAAGGAGGTGAGCCGCTTCACCCGGATCTGGATCCAGACCCTGGTGCCACCGGCCATCACCATGAGCCTCTACTTCGTCATCTTCGGCAACCTGATCGGTTCGCGCATCGGTGACATGGGCGGTTTCACCTACATGGAGTTCATCGTGCCCGGCCTCATCATGATGTCGGTGATCACCAACTCCTACTCCAACGTTGCCTCCTCCTTCTTCAGCGCCAAGTTCCAGCGCAATATCGAGGAGATGCTGGTGGCACCGGTGCCCAACTACGTCATCATCGCCGGCTATGTGGGTGGAGGCGTGGCACGCGGCCTCTGTGTCGGCCTCATCGTCACCCTGGTGTCGCTGTTCTTCGTGCCGCTGCAGATCCACCACCTGTTCAGCGTCTGCTTCACCGTGCTGCTGACCGCCATCCTCTTCTCGCTGGGTGGCCTTATCAACGCGGTGTTTGCCAAGACCTTCGACGACATCAGCATCATCCCCACCTTCGTGCTGACACCCCTCACCTATCTGGGCGGGGTGTTCTACTCCATCAGCCTGCTGCCCCCCTTCTGGCAGGGTGTCTCCCAGGTGAACCCCATCATCTACATGGTGAACGCGTTCCGTTACGGCTTCCTCGGTATCTCCGACGTGCCGCTCGGCACCGCCTACCTCATCATCATCGGCTTTATCGTGGCCCTCTACGGTATCGCCTGGTGGCTTATCTCCCGCGGCACCGGGCTGCGTCACTGATGACATGAAACGGGCACCTCGCGGTGCCCGTTGTTTATTCTCATCCCCCTCTCTTCATCACACATCAGATAACCTCCCTGTTATTAAGGCTTTATCCGGCACCTTGTGATCCACCGCAATTTTCGAATTACCCCCAAAGGTATAATTCCCGCGGTTGGAAGAGCCGTGATGGACGGCCTCTTCCTCTCTCTCATTTCCCAGCAGGACAGGATCGCTTATGTCACTGATCACCGAGTTGCCAGCCATTTTCGAGAGTTTTTCAGATGCCCGTCGTCAGGGCTTTCTGGCTGTGATGGCACTCAAGGAGCGACAGATCCCCCTGGTTGGTACCTACTGCACCTTTATGCCGCAGGAAGTGGCGATGGCCGCCGGTGCGGTGGTGGTATCGCTCTGCTCCACCAGCGACGAGACCATCGAGGAGGCCGAGAAAGATCTGCCCCGCAACCTCTGCCCGCTGATCAAGAGCAGCTACGGGTTCGGCAAGACCGACAAGTGCCCCTACTTTTACTTCTCCGATCTGGTGGTGGGTGAGACCACCTGCGACGGCAAGAAGAAGATGTACGAGTACATGGCCGAGTTCAAACCGGTGCACGTGATGCAGTTGCCAAACCGCGCCGATGACGAGGCCTCCCGCACCCTGTGGCGCAGCGAGATCGTCCGCTTCAAGGCGCTGCTGGAGCAGCAGTTCGGCAACCCCATCAGCGAGCAGGCGCTGCACGAGGCGATCGTGCTGAAAAACCGCGAGCGCCGCGCGCTGGCCGACTTCTACCGGCTGGGCCAGCTCAATCCGCCGGCACTGAGCGGTACCGACCTGCTCAAGGTGGTCTATGGTGCCACCTTCCGCTTCGACAAGGAGCAGCTCATCAGCGAGCTGCAGGAGATGACCCGCCGCATCAAGGTCGAGTATGCCGAGGGCAAGCGGCTTGATGCCCGCCCGCGCATCCTCATCACCGGCTGCCCCATCGGCGGCGCGGCCGACAAGGTGGTGCGCCTCATCGAGGAGCACGGTGGCTGGGTGGTGGGCTACGAGAACTGCACCGGCGCCAAGGCAACCGAGCAGTGCGTCAGCGAACAGGGCGACCCGTTCGATGCGCTGACCGACAAGTATCTGGCCATCGGCTGCTCCTGCATCTCCCCCAACCACCAGCGCATGAATCTGCTGAGCCAGATGGTAGAGGAGTATCAGGCGGACGGAGTGATCGATGTGATCCTGCAGGCTTGCCACACCTATGCGGTGGAGTCGCTCGCCATCAAGCGCCATGTGCGCGAACGCCACGGTATCCCCTACATGGCAGTCGAGACCGACTACTCCAGCGCCGACAAGGGACAACTGGCCACCCGGTTGGCCGCCTTTATCGAGATGCTGTAAGGAGGCGCCGTGTCACTTTCCATCGGGATTGACTCGGGCTCCACCGCGACCAAGGGGATCCTGTTCGACAGCCGGGATGGCGGGCGTATCGTCCGCCGTTTTCTGGTGCCGACCCCCTTTCGTCCGCTGGCTGCCATCGAGCAAGGCTGGGAGGAGCTCTCGGCCGATTTGCCAGAGCGCCCCCACCTGACCCTGACCGGCTATGGCCGGGATCTGGCGTCGTTCGCCGATCTCCGGGTTACCGAGATCTCCTGCCACGGGCTGGGGGCTCGCCTGCTCTGCCCGTCGGTACACACCGTCATCGACATCGGCGGGCAGGACAGCAAGGTGATCCAGCTCGATAGCGACGGCAACCTCACC
Organism: Aeromonas sp. s13; assembly: GCF_040907905.1. Taxonomy (NCBI): domain Bacteria; kingdom Pseudomonadati; phylum Pseudomonadota; class Gammaproteobacteria; order Aeromonadales; family Aeromonadaceae; genus Aeromonas; species Aeromonas sp. s13. The sequence continues at coordinate 73,232 of NZ_JBFOCS010000017.1, forward strand.
GATTTTCTGATGAACGACAAGTGCGCCGCTGGCACCGGTCGCTTTCTCGAGGTGATCACCCGCACTCTGGGAGCTCGGGTCGAGCAGCTTGACGAACTGCTGCAAGGGGCCGAGCCCCACGACATCAGCAGCATGTGTACCGTGTTTGCCGAATCGGAGGCGATCAGCCTGCGCTCGGCGGGCATTCCGGCCGAGTCAATCCTGGCCGGTATCGTCCGCTCCATGGCCCGGCGCAGTGCCAACTTTATCGGCCGCCTCGGCGCCCGACCGAGCGTGCTCTTTACCGGCGGCGTCAGCCACTGCGCCACCTTCCGCCACTATCTGGCCGAAGGGTTGGGCTGCGAAGTGGCCACCCACCCGGATGCCCAGTTTGCCGGTGCGCTGGGGGCTGCCCTGTTCGGCGCGCGCGCCAGCACAGGAGGCAAATCATGAATCAGGAGTTTCTCTACCTGTTCCACTCTACCCTCGGCACGGTCAGACTGCGCAAGCGGCTGGAGCAGCACGGTCAGTCGTTTCGGGTCTGCGATGTGCCGCGCCTGCTCAGCGCCGGCTGTGGCCTCGCCATTCGCCTCCACTGCCCGCCAGACGAGTGGCAACAGTGGTGTCAGAACGGTGAAACCACCGCCGTCTTTCGCTGCGAAGCGGACGGCGACTATCACGAGCTGGCCCGCTATCCGGCCGATAGCCCGGACATGGCGAAGCAAACTCCAGTGGCTGGCAGTCGGAGTCATGGATGATAAAGAGCTATCCCATGGCCGTTTATCTGCGCATGCTGGCCAATCTGGCGCTGGGGGGATTCTTCCTCGCCTCCGCTGGGTTCAAGCTGGTCTCCCCCGCCCTGTTCATCGAGCAGATCGGCGCCTTTGGCCTGATCTGGCCGCCGCTGATCCCGCCGGTGGCCTGGGGGCTGATCGCCCTTGAGCTCTGCGCCGGGCTTGCAGTCATGGCCAACCGGCGCTGGGGGCTGTGGCTGGTGATCGGGCTGCTCGCCCTGTTTATTCCGGTGTTGGGCTATGGCGTTGCCATCGGGCTCGACATCTCTTGCGGCTGTCTGGGCAGGGCTGACCTCAGCTCATTGCCGGAGGCCATTGTGCGGGATCTGCTGCTACTGACGCTTGCGGGCGCCCTGCTGCGAACTTCCCGCCCCGTTTTTCCCGTTCTAAAGGAGTAGTGACATGATGACATTGCGATCCCGCACCCTGCTGGCCTCGCTGATCGCCGCCAGCTTTGCCCTCGGCGGCTGTGGCGATAACCAGTTCGAGCAGGAGGTGAAGCTGGAGCAGTCGGCTGTGCAGTTGGCACAGGAGGCGCAGCAGGGGGGCTATCAGCTGCTGACCGTGGCCGAGCTGAAGACCCGCATGGACAAGGGTGAGGAGCTGGTGATCATCGATACCATGCCCTATGAGGACTCCTACAAGAAAGAGCACATCCCGGGCGCCAAGAACTTTGTCTTCGTGAAGGAGGCCAAGTCCGGCGACAACTGGAGCGAGATTGTCGAGGGGAGCGGCACGGCGGAGCAGTTCCAGGCGCAGCTGGGTGAAGACAAAGCCCGCCCCGTGGTGATCTACTGCGGCTTCGTCAAGTGCGGCCGCAGCCACAACGCAGCCGCCTGGGCGGTGACTCAGGGCTATCAGCAAGTCTATCGGGTGCCGGGCGGCATCTTCGCCTGGAAAGGAGCCGGTTACCCCGTCTCTGCCGAATAATCGCGTCTGCCCACAAGGCAACACAGCCGATATGAAAGAAGCCCGCAACTGCGGGCTTCTTTCATATTACGTGGCACTCAGGGTTAGC
>NZ_JBFOCS010000018.1:0-15620 GCF_040907905.1 Aeromonas sp. s13
ATTCTTGGGCATGACTGCAACGACAAAGCCATTGCCATCATTACTCAGTAAAATCCCGGCAAAATGAAAAGCGCCTGCATTACTGCAGGCGCTTTTCATTGGCGGCCAAGCGGGCCATTGGGCCGACTTACACCTTCACGCAAGATTACTCTTCGGGACAGGGTGCCAGCACCACCCGGCGGCGACCCATCACCACCGGACGCACCAGCAACTGTGCCAGCAAAACCCCCAGCAGGGTCAGACCGCCCCCGATCAGGTGATAGCTGGTCAACCGCTCACCCAGCAGAGTGATAGCAAGGCCAGCCGTCATCACCGGCAGCAGGTTCATAAAGATGGCGGTACGGTTGGCACCGAGCAGGGCGATACCCTGCATCCAGAGCCAGGGTGAGAGCGCCGAGGTGGGGATACCGGCATAGAGGATCAGCCACAGGGCCCGGCCATCCGGCCACTGGCCATCCACCAGCAAAAAGAAGGGGGTCAGGATCACCACACTGCAGATCACCTGACCGTAGAGCAGCGACCAGTTGTCGAGCCCCAGATCCCACTTCTTGAGCAGCACGCTGTAAAGGGCATAAGTACCGGCCGAAATCAGCATATAGACAGAGCCGATATGAATGCCTTGGGTAAACAGCCGGGTCGGATCCCCCTGCCCCAGCAAGATAGACAAGCCAAGGATGGAAAGCAGCGCCCCCAGTACAGCGCCCCAGGTGGGCCGCTCGCGCAGCAGCCAGATGCTGAACAACACGGTCAACAGCGGCGTCAGACCCATCATCAACCCCATCTCGGTGGCTCCCAGGGTTTGCGCAGCGTAGTAACCAAAAGTCTGGTTGAGCACCATGCCCAGCGAGGCCAGCATGGCGATCTGCCAAAGGCCAGCGCGCAGACGGGCACGCGCACGCCATACCCGACGGGCCAGAAACGGACTTAATACCAGAGCAGCCACCACCCAGCGCGACCAAGCCAAGGCTGCAGGAGACAAAACGCCAACCGCCAGTTTGCTGACGATGCCATTGCCAGCCCAAATGGCAATGCAGGAGAAGGGAAACAGAAAGGCAAGGGGCATGAGAGGATCCAGACCGAAGAGACAACAGCGGGCCAGTATAGGGGGCGATGGAAGAGAAACAAAGGTGTGGGCCTGAACAGCCACATGGTGAACGCCAGTCGCCAGAAACAAATATGCCCGCAAAAGTGCGGGCATATCAGTGCAGAAACAGGTTCAGAAGCGCATCACGCGGCATCCATGTGCAGTCTGGAGATCAGCTCGTTGACTTCGGTGACTGTCTGGCGGTGGGGAATATCCGCCGGATTCGGCATCAGCAACAAACCGGATTGGAAATCAAACCGCCCCCGACCATGGATGTAAATCCGACCTTTAAAGAAGGTTTTGACATGCTTTGCCACCATCAGTGGCAGGTACTTCTTGAACACTCTCATCGTTTGCAACCTCTTGCAGTTGTATCCGTATGACAGCAGCTTCTGCGAATTAATTCCGTAAATTATTTATAAAAATCCGGAAAACTCGCCCATCTCTTCCCAAAAAATTCAATCTATAACTTTTTATTAACTTTTAGCCTATTGTATGCGGCCCTTCGAGCCAGAGCAAGGCTCCTTTGCCATCAAGCCACTCGATACAGGCGATCCCCGAGGTGGCGAACATGGGTGCTCCTGCGGCCGGGCAGAGGCTTTGCACCAGATAACCCACCAGCGGCAGATGGCTGACCATCAGGATCTGGTCATGCTGTTCAGCCAAAGTGGTGAGGTAGCTGGCCACGAAAGCGGGATCACCGTAAGGGGTAATGTCGCCACTCTCTTCAACGGCTGCTGTGTCAGGTAATTCACTGCATATGGCTTGCCAGGTCTGGCGTGCCCGCAAATAGTTGCTGTGGATCACCCGATCCAGCGGGCCAATCAGCTGAGGCGCCAGCCAGCGGGCCACCTGGATAGACTCTTCAATACCCTGCTCGGTCAATGGACGCTGTTCATCTGTTTTCGCATTCATGCCAGCCTGGCCATGACGCATGATATAGATCTTCATTACAACCTCGCCCAACGGGCCTGTTTTGATAGCCGGGGGATCTTACCCCGCCACGGGTGTGGAAACAATTGCGCTACCTCTCAGAAAAGGGTTTGCCTGACGGGATAGCGGGGTCGATAATCATGTTTAAATTCAAATAAATCCAACGTGAGTCACACGCCAATGAGCCCATATGCCAGTCCCAATGACCATCGGCAATACCATTTTCTGGAGCTGGCCAACCGGCTCAGGGTCTTGTTGATTTGTGATCCCGACACCGACAAATCTGCCGCCTCGCTGGCGGTCAATACCGGCCATTTTGACGATCCCGCCGACCGGCAGGGAATGGCCCATTTTCTGGAGCACATGCTGTTTCTCGGCACCTGCACCTACCCCAAGCCTGGTGAATACCAGCAATTTATGAGCCGTCATGGCGGCAGCAACAACGCCTGGACCGGCACCGAATTCACCAACTTCTTCTTCGAGATCGACAACGGCTTCTTCGAAGCAGGGTTGGATCGCTTCTCCCAGTTCTTTATCTGCCCCACCTTTGATCCGGAGTGGGTGGACAAGGAGCGTAACGCGGTCGACTCCGAGTATCGCCTCAAGCTGCAGGACGACATGCGCCGCAGCTATCAGGTGCATAAAGAGACGGTCAACCCGGCGCACCCCTTCTCCAAGTTCTCGGTGGGCAACCTCGATACCCTGGCCGATCTGCCGGGACGGGATCTGCGCTCCGACCTTATCCGTTTTTACGAAAGCCACTACAGCGCGGATCGCATGGCGCTGGTTATGATCTCGCCGGAATCCATCGATACCCAGTTGCAGTGGTGCTGTCGCTACTTTGCTCCCATTTTGAATCGCAATTTGGGAACCCCGATCCTCACCATGCCGCTCTACCGGCTCGACGATCTCGGCGTGCGCATCCACATCAATCCGGTCAAGGAGACCCGCAAGCTTTCGCTGAGCTTCCCCTTGCCCAATGTAGACGAGTTTTACGACAAAAAGCCCCTCACCTTCCTGAGCCATCTGATTGGCTACGAGGGGGATGGCAGCCTGCTCTCCCTGCTCAAGGCAAAAGGCTGGGTCAACCAGCTCTCGGCGGGCGGTGGCATCAGCGGCGCCAACTTCAAGGATTTTGGCGTCAACTTCGGCCTCACCCCTCTGGGCCTTGAGCATGTGGACGACATCCTCGCCGCCCTGTTTGGCTATCTGAAACTGATTGGCCGCGAAGGGCTGCAGAGCTGGCGCTATGACGAAAAACGGACCGTACTCGAGTCGGCGTTTCGCTTTCAGGAGCGCGGCCGCCCCCTCGATACGGTGTCGGGGCTGGTGCTCAACCTCTTTAGCTACAAACCTGAAGATCTGCTCTACGGCGACTACATGATGCGCGAATATGACGGGGGGCTGATCCGCCGCTTCCTCGCCAAACTCACCCCGCACAACCTGCGAATCACCATCACTGCGCCGGAAGTGGCGACCGATCGGCTGGCCCGCTGGTATCAGACCCCCTACAGCGTGGCGACCATTACCGAGGCCGAGAAAATTCGCTGGCAGCAGAGCGAACCGGATCCGGCGCTGGCGCTGCCCAAGCCCAACCCCTTTATCAGCAGCCGACTCGATCCGCGTACGCCAGAGCTTGCCGCCGACATGCCCGCCTGCCTTATCGATCGCCCCGGTTTTCGCCTCTGGCACCTCCATGAGCACCTGTTCAGCGTGCCCAAGGGCAATCTCTATATCTCCATCGACAGCGAACATGCGGTCAAAAATCCGCGCAATATCGCCATGGCGCGCCTCGCCGTGGAGCTGTTGGCCGACCACCTCAATGCCCTCACCTATCCGGCGGAGCTGGCGGGGCTGGGCTACCAGATCTATGCCCATCAGGGGGGCTTTACCATCAACCTGAGCGGTTTTGCCGACAAGCAGCCGCTGTTGCTCGACATGATCCTCGGCAACCGCACCCTGGGGTATCCGGATCCGGGCCGCTTCGCCGAGATCAAAGAGCAGCTCATTCGCAACTGGGACAACCAGTCCAAGGCGCGCCCCATCTCCCAGCTCTTTAACCAGCTCACCAGCCTGTTGCAACCCAACAACCCGCCGTTCGAGCAGTTGCTGCGTCACCTGCGCACCGTCGAGCTGGAGGAGATGCCCGGCTTCGTGGCCCAGCTGTTTGGCGAGGTGCATGTCGAGGCGCTGGTACACGGCGACTGGACTGCCGCCGAGGCGCTTGAGCTGGCCGCCCTGATGGAGCGCCACCTGAGCGACATCAATGGCACCAGCAGCAAGCCGAGCGGCGAGACCCGCCGCCCGCTCATCTCCATTCAGGACAGGGGCACCCTTATTCGCGAGCAGGGTTGCGATCACGAAGACTCGGCGCTCCTGGTCTACTACCAGTCCCGTACCACCCGTGCGCGAGATCTCGCCTGCTTCACTTTGGCGAACCACATCATGTCCTCCACCTTCTTCCACGAGCTCCGCACCCGCCAGCAACTGGGGTATGTGGTGGGCGCCGGCAACCTGCCCCTCAATCGCCACCCGGGCCTGATCTTCTATATCCAGTCGCCGGTGGCGGGGCCACAGATCCTGCTCGATGCGGTGGAGGAGTTTATCGACCTCTTCCCGCTCGCCATGCTCGAATTCACCGAGCAGCAGTGGCAAGAGAGCAAGGCGGGGCTGCAAGCCCAGCTGAGCGAGCGAGATGCCAACCTGCGCAGTCGCGGCCAGCGGCTGTGGGTCAGCATCGGCAACAAGGATCTGGGGTTCGATCAGCGGGAGCGGGTCTGCGATGAGGTGGGCAAGTTGAGCCGCGCCGATCTGGTGCGCTTTGTCACCCAGCTGCGCTCGCGCACCTCCGATCGGCTGATTCTCTGCAGCTATGGTCAGGGGCACGAACATGACGAGCGGATCACCGGCCAGTTTATCGATGATCCACGGGCATTTCGGCTCAATGCCACCACCTTCGAGGCCTGATCAGGCCTCGACATCCCCCGTTTTTCCTTCCCACCGCAAATCACAGACAATAAAAAGCCGACCCATCAGGGTCGGCTGGAAAAACCATAACAATTGCGACCAGAGCCGCCAAAAGTGAACATGAGCGTGAAAATCAGACACTGAGTTGCTGATCAGCAAGCGGGAAAGACCCGATACTCGCTTTGCAATGCCAACAGTGATTGAGAAACAGCCTCATATTAGGCACTCCCCCCGTCAGTCACGTTGATCTACGTCAAAGGAGGTAGCGAAGAGCGCACAGCCCGACGATTTGTCGGCGCAGATCACCCTTTGGCCGCCCGTTAGCTGCCCGTTAACCCCGGCGAACCAGCCGGTAGGCCACCTCATCGAAGTAGGAGAGCTGACCCGACAGCACCCGTGGGTGATCCACCTCGGCGGCGCGCCCCAGCACCTCGATACGAAAATCGCGCTCGAACAGGGCTCGCACCTCCATCTCACCCACCGAGAAGGGGGGCTGACTCTGCTGTTCAGGCTGATATTCGAGGGTCACCAGCAGGATCTGGCCACCAGTCTCGACCAGCGAACTGATCAGGGCTGCATACTGGCGGCGCATCGCGGTCGGCAGGGCGATCAGCGCCGCACGGTCATAGACCAGTCGGTAACGGCGACCCAACTCGGGAGCGGCAAAAAAATCCCCCTGAAAGATGCGCAGGCTGTCCACTTGATGGCACTGATAAGGGCCCACTTCGCTCACGGTGGAGGCAAGCTGGTTTTCACTGAAGAACTGGCTGACGGCAAGGCTGGATAACTCGAAACCGTCGACCGGATGGCCCTGAGCGCTCAGCCAGAGCATGTCGCGGGACTTGCCGCACAGGGGAACCAGCACCGGCTCGTCCGCTTGCTGGGCCGACCACCAGGATTGCAGCCAGTGGTTGAAGTCCGCCTGATGAAAGCCAATCCGGTTCTCTTCCCAACGCTGATGCCAAAACGCAGCTTCCATCGTTATTACCCTTCTGTACTAAAGATGCCTCAATATCACAACTTAACCGGCACCGCGCAACCCTCTGCCCTCCCCTTTTTGCCGCGCAGCCTCTGCGTGTTATCGGGCGAATGACAGAACCTTCCCTTGCTCTGCGCCTCGCTGTCGCAATATTCGCAATTGGCTGTGCTTATGACGGGCAGAGGTATACCAACCCATGCAAAAACGTCATGGGTGTATGGCGATGAATGAATAAAGGGAATGACGCTAGCAGGCCAAAACGTGCCTGCCAACGCCAGAAAAATCACGACAGCGTGGCACGAGCAGCCGCCAGCTGACGCTCGATATAAGCAAAATCGGGACGATCGGCGGGGAGTTCCGAGAGGCAGGCCGCTTTGAGTTGATGCAACCCATCGAGCGGTGAGTCTTGCGTATCGCAATGGGCCAACAGCTCCTCCAGCAGACAACCAAAGGCGCGCACTTCCAAACGCTCAAGGCCCACGGCCCGCTCGCGGTTGCTGCGCTCATACAAGGAAGCGGCACCAAAATCCCCCAGCAGGGCGCGAGCCGGCGCGTCAGACCCACGGGAAAACAGAATATTGTGGCCGTAGAGGTCCCCGTGCATGATGCCCGCGCGGTGCAGATGGCCCGCCACCGAGGCGATGCCGTGGGCCATCGCCAGCACATCCGGCACACTCAGATGCAGCCCCTCGGGATAGACATCCCGGGTGCAGGAGTCCAGGCTCGGCGGCCCGGCCAGATTGGCAAAGGCCGGGTCGATCAGCTCCATCACCAGCGCCGGAATGCCGGAGGGGTGATCCGCCACCTTGCCTATCACCTTGATAAGGTTGGGATGAGTGCCCGCCGCCAGCGACGCCGCCATCTCGCAGCGGGGCAACCCGTCGCTGGTCACCGCCCCCTTGAACAGCTTGACCGCCACCTGACTGCCATCACCTCTGCCGCTCGCCTGAGTCACTTCATCAGCAGGATTACCCACAAGGGTGGCGCGATGGATAACGCCAGATGCTCCCTGCCCCAGCAGCTCGCCCAGCGCCAGCGTCTCCCAGGCAAGAGGCGTGACATGGGCATCATCGATGGCGCGCGCCTCCGCCCCTTCGCTAAAGGGGTTGCCGGAGTAGGCAAGCCAGGAAAGGCGCGGCAGCGAGAGCAGCCACTCGGGGAAGCGTTCGATGCGGTTGGCAGCGATACGCAACAACTCCAGATTACGGCAGTTGGCAAGGCTGGCCGGCAGCTCGCGCAAGCGGTTGCCCGCCAGCATCAGCTTTTGCAGGGCATCGCACTGGCCCAGCTCATCGGGCAGGTGCTCAATTGCGTTATCGGTCAGGATCAGCCAGCGCAACCCCGCAGGCAGCGCCTTGGCCGAAACTGTGACGATCTGGTTGGCCTTAAAGCCCACCATGGTGAGCGCCGGACAGCGCCCCAGCACCTCGGGCAGCTCGGTAAAGCGGTTCTCGGAGCAGAAGATGATGCGCAGTTTGCCAAACCCGGCCAGCTCGTCAGGGAGCGCGCTCAGCTGGTTGCCGGTGAGATCCAGCACCTCCAGCGTCTCTTTCAGGCTCAAAATCTCGAGGGGGAACTCCGTCAGGTTTTCAGATAGTTTCAGATGGCGGGCACCGCACAGTTCACCTGCGCGCAGCTGTTCCAGAGTATGCATAACCGTTTCTCAATCCTGATGATCTGTCTGATGGTGTAGCCAGCCATCAGCGCGCCGAACCTGGGTCCGGCGGTTTTAAAGGGGGGCATTATAAAGAATTCGGGGCGCAGTTCGCCCCTTTTGTTGCCACGAAGGCCTGTATCGACATGTAGCAAAACAAGTTAGAGAGAAAGAGAGCAAGATTCGGGTCGTTCCAGCGAGGAGTGGTTGCCATAGTGGGGGCCAAACCCAAGTCGGTTGGAATCTATTGAGGTTCCAACCCACAGCCAACCCTGTGAGCCACTTAGCTGGCGCACAACACACTCAGCGAGGGAAATGCCATGTCATTACTGTCCAACAAGGTCGCCATCATCACCGGCGCCAGCTCCGGCATCGGTCGCGCCAGCGCCATCCTGTTTGCCCGTGAAGGGGCCAGCGTCGTCGTCGGTGCCCGCCGCCAACCAGAGCTGGATCTGCTGGTGGAGGAGATCCGCCATGAGGGGGGCCAGGCGGTGAGTCTGGCGGGAGATGTGAAAAGCGAGACTTACGCCCGCGATCTGGTGGAGCTCGCGCTAACCCGTTTCGGCGGGCTCGATATCGCCTTCAACAACGCAGGTACCACTGGCACGCCGGGCAGCGTGGAGGAGCTTGAGCTGACGCAGTGGCAGGAAACGCTGGATACCAACCTCACCAGCGCCTTTGTGGGGGCCAAGTACCAGATCCCCGCCATGCTGGCGCGTGGCGGCGGCTCGCTTATTTTTACCTCTACCTTTGTCGGCCATACCCTGGGGCTGCCCGGCATGGCGGCCTATGCGGCGAGCAAGGCGGGCCTCATCGGCCTGACCCGGGTGCTGGCCGCCGAGTATGGGGCACAAGGGATTCGGGTCAACGCCCTGCTGCCGGGGGGCACCGACACTCCCATGGGGCGGGCTTTTGCCAATACGCCAGAGAGCCTCGCCTTTGTGCAGAATATGCATGCCCTCAAACGGCTGACCCAACCGGAGGAGATCGCCCGCTCGGCCCTTTATCTCGCGTCCGATGCATCCAGCTTTACCACCGGCATTGCCCTGCTGGCCGATGGTGGGGTATCAATTTGTCGTACATGACGTTGTCGCCCCCAAGATCCTGCGACCGAAACCTTATCGTGAGAGCGCCTTATGTCTGATTACGCCCGCATCGCCGATGCCATCCGTTTTATCGCAAGTCAGGTGGAGCGCCAGCCCACTCTGGACGAGATAGCGGCGCACGTGCACTTAAGTCCCTTTCACTTCCAGCGGCTGTTCAGCCGCTGGGCCGGAGTGACGCCCAAACGCTATCTTCAGGTGCTGACCCTGGAGCGGGCCAAGGCACTGTTGCAGGAGTCGCGCCCGCTGCTGGAGGTGGCCGATACCCTGGGCCTTAGCAGCGGCTCGCGGCTCTACGATCACTTCGTGCAGCTCGAAGCGGTGACGCCGGGCGAGTACAAGCAGCGCGGGGCCGGGCTGGTTATCGATCACGGGGTGCACGACACCCCCTTCGGCCAGGCATTCGTCGCCCTGACCCCGCGGGGGGTGTGCAACTTCTCGTTTCTCGATGACAAGGCCCCAGAGACGCCGCTGGCCGCCCTCGCCCACAGCTGGCCTGAGGCAACGCTGCAAGAAGCACCATCACGAACTCAAGGCGTTATCAACACCATGTTCGATGGCAGCAAGGCGCCTGATCGCCCCATCTCCTTGCATGTAAGCGGCACCAACTTTCAGATCAGCGTCTGGCGGGCGCTGCTGCAGATCCCGCCCGCCAAGGTGGTGAGCTACGCCCAGGTGGCGAGCGCCGTCGGCAACCCCAAAGCCGCCCGCGCCGTGGGTCTGGCGGTGGGGGCCAACCCCGTCGCCTTGATGATCCCCTGTCACCGGGTCATCCAGCAAAACGGCAAACTCGGCGGCTATCACTGGGGCGAAACCCGCAAACTGGCGATACACGCCTGGGAAGCGGCGAGGTATGAGTGAAAGTGGCTTTCTCCACTCGGCCTGATGGGGAAAACAGACATCTTGGTAATGAGTCAGCAGATAATCAGGCAGCGCCAGACAGCGTGCGGCGATATAAAGCGGGGAGACCAGAAGAATTGGGGCGCAGATCGCCCCTTTTATTGCTTTGGCAAGACATGGCGCTTAGCAACAACACCACCCCAGCGGATTGACGAAACACGTAGGGTGCAATAAGCGCAGCGCATTGCACCATTTTCAAAGCGACTTTTGTGCAAGATATGAAGAAAAGTAGAGGTACTACGATACTTGTTGTACAGAGATGGAGAGGAACGAGGCGTGCACCGTTGGCCGTCTTGAGTTTCTGGTCTGGCCGTCCACTGCGAATATTCAGGAGCTGGAAGCCTGTATCAATCGACTCGAACGTGAAAAGGACATTCTAAAAAAGGCTACTGCTCTCTTGATGGCAGATGAGTTCACACGTACGCGCTGATAGACCGACTAAGGGAGCAAGCCCCCATCACTCTGGTCTGCTGCGCTTTCGATGTTCCAACATCCTGTTTTTACGACTATCTGGCTCGCAGGCGGACGATTAACCGTGAGCGGATACAGCAACGCGGTGAGTTACGCCGCTTGTTCAAAGCGAGCAGAGACTCGACAGGCAGCCGCGCCTTGATGTCGATGATGCGGGAGTTGGGGTATCAGATTGGCCGATTCAAAGTACGTAACCTGATGAAGGAAGCCAGGTTGGCATCCAAACAGCCGGGCGCACACCGTTATAAGGTGGCACAGTCTGAACGACCGGACATTCTCAATCTGCTGGCCCGCGAATTTGATGTCCAGCAACCCAATCAGGTGTGGTGTGGCGATATCACCTACATCTGGGTCGGTGGTCGCTGGCATTACCTGGCAGCGGTGCTTGACCTGCATACCCGACGGGTTGTGGGGTGGGCAATGTCAGATAGACCAGATGCCGAGCTGACTGTGAAAGCACTTGAGATGGCCTATCAGCAACGAAGTTGTCCGTCAGGTGTGCTATTTCACTCCGACCAGGGCAGCCAATATGGCAGCCGGGCATTTCGGCAACGACTGTGGCGCTATCGCATGACCCAGAGCATGAGTCGTCGTGGTAACTGCTGGGATAACGCCCCGATGGAACGGTTGTTCAGAAGCCTGAAGTCAGAGTGGCTGCCGGCAACGGGATACATGGGACTATGGGAAGCGAAGCGGGATATCAGTTATTACCTGATGGATTACTACAACTGGCGGCGTCCACATCAACACAATGACGGGATACCGCCAGCAAAAGCCGAAGATCGGCCTAACCAAGTGTCCGGATTTAGTTGACCACTACAGGATGAATAAGGGACAGTTTAGGGCAGGTTTCCCTCGTATCCTTTGCTTGAAGACAGGCGGCCAGCTACAGAGAGAGCATGGTAGGTGGTAACAGAATGTTGAACAGAGGGGGGTGGCACGGGGGGAACTGGGGTGAAGCTTACTCCCCAAAGCCCTCTCGGATTTTTTTTCAGAATTCACTAGAGGGTCTCAGATGGACCTCAGTAAGGCCTTAATTGGATCTCAGGCTGTTGATTGGATGCATTATTAAGACCAGCTTGTCTCCCATACGATACTTTCAAAATCTTCATAGAGTGACCCATCACGTACGCAAAAGCAGTCCTTGATTTTGCGTTTTAGATCATCCCAGTTTGCTGTCGGATCTGCGCTCTCAATAGCTATTAAGTCACCGCGTACAATGGCTCGAAGCTGTACGTCATCAATCTCGTTCTCAATGCGACGACGTGAGAAATAAAGGGCACTCTCAAAGGTTTCTTGGTCTACATCGGGTGATTTGGTTACTTTGACTTGGTACATTTGCATTGATCCACAGTGGTATGCCTGTCTCACAATACTCCCGTCTTAGTTCAAATCCAATTGGCACAGAGCAGGGCTGTAATCAGGCCCCCACATCTGATACTTACTAGGTCATGGAGCCAGACCCCGGCCCCTTCTTCCTGCCCTGCACACGTCAAATTCGCTTGTTGACTTTCCGGTATTCATCGCCCAGCTGGATCTCCTTCTGCGCTCGTTCATAGTGCCTCCTCGATAGCTTTCTGTAGCTTCTCGACCGCAACCCCACCGCCATACCTGTCATAGCTAATAGCCCCATTGGTGTGCCCCAAGATCGCCGCCGCATACTGTAGCGGTACACCATGATCTTGTAACGCTGTTGCCACTGTATGCCGCAGGCTATGGAAGTCTTTGTCTACAGGGCGATGACGACTAAACCACTGCCCCCAAAGATGGCTGTAACCGTCTTGTCGATGAGGTAGCTCAGGGAACAGCCGTCCCCCTGCCCTTTCCTGCACGAAGTCGATAAAGCCACTAGCAATCAGCGAGGAGTGAATAGGGATCAGGCGGGCACTGTTGGCCGTCTTGAGCTTCTGGTCTGGCCGGTTGTCCCTGATGTTCAGGCACCATACCTCGTCGACCTGCTGCACATCGTCTGCGTACAACTGGCAAATCTCATTGGCCCTCGCTCCGGTATACAGGCCGAGCAACGCTATCCACTTGCGGTATGGCTCCTGTTCTTTCGCCCACTGGATCAACCTCTGTTTCTCCACAGATGTGTACCCACTGCGAGCATTGACCTCTTTGACCCGTTGTAACTTGAGACCAGCGAAGTGATTGACGATGCCCTCGTGGTGATTGCCTAGCCAGACGAACAACAGCGAGAGCTTCTGGAGATACTTGTTGATAGTCGTCGGACTCTTGCCTGAGTTCAGCAATTCGTCTTTGAACTTGACCACATCGGCCTTGCTGTACGTGGTTGGAGGTCTGTCACCCAGCGCCTTGATGAAATAACCGATGTAGTTCTTCTGATTACTGAGCTCTTTTGGTGCCCAGGACAACGCCTTTTCTTTCAGGTAACACTCACTGAGTTCTGAAAGTACAGGGGATGCAATGGCAGAAGGAGCCGCAGGGGCTGGATTGGCCGCTGAGGGTGTCTCTTGCTGTAGCCGCTGAGGCTCCGGCAGGTAGCTTGGCTGAGGTTCTAGCTGGACAGCCGCTGGTTTTACCCGAGAACGCGCACAGGCAAGCATCTTAGCCACCTGTTCACGAGCGACCAGCTTGCCCCGAGTACGGAGAGATTTCTTGATGTCTTTGCGGCGACCACAGGGGAGCACTGTCACCTTGCGGTAGTACCAGGTACCTTGAGGACTGAGCCAGAGATTCACAGAGAAGACTCCTGATTCATCCACACAAAGTGGATTACCAAGAGGTCTGAAGGGGGCTATTAGCTGTAACTTATTGAATTGCAGAAACAAGTGGTGGCCCTACCAGCCACATCCCGGCACTCGAGTCCCCCGCCTTGGCTGCTACCTTCCGGTCCTGACCAGGTCGACGGGTTATCAATGCGAGAGGACCAATAGGACCACCGGCGAGGAGAATAGGCAAACTGGGCGTTCAATGCAACGGCTTTCTACCCTCCAACAGATCGTTTGCCTTATTTTTCAACAATCTGCCGAATGAATTAGCTAAACAGCATAAATTTCGCCCCCACCAACAGCATCAGCAGGGCAAAGGCCTGCTTGAGGCGTCTTGGTGACAATCGGTGTGCCAGCTTGGCACCAAGGCGGGCAAACTGGGTACTGGTCAGCACAATGCCGAGCAGCGCTGGCAGATAGATGTAGCCCACACTCCACTCGGGCAGATCGGCATGACCCCAACCCGCATAGAGGTAGCTGAGGCTCCCCGCCAGCGCGATGGGCATGCTGCAGGCTGCAGAGGCCGCTACCGCATTGCGCATGGGCACCGAGTTCCAGCTCAGATAAGGGACCGTGAGCGAGCCACCGCCAATACCAAACAGCGCAGACATCCAGCCAATGATGGTACCGGCAATGCCTGTGCCGAGCGGCCCCGGCATATGGCGCTCCGCTTTGGGTTTAAGGTTGAGCCCCATCTGTAGCGCCATGCTCCAGGCGAAACAACCGATGATGATATTGAGGGTGCTGGTACTGAGCAGATTGGCGGTCATGCCGCCAAGCCAGCCCCCAATCAGCATGCCTGCGCCGAGTCGGCGGATCATCACCCAATCGACGGCGCCCGCCTCCCGGTGGGCCCGCAGCGAGCTGAATCCGGTAAAGATCATGGTGGGCAACGAGGTGCCAAGGGCCAGATGGGTAATGATTTCAGGGTCGATGCCTTGGGCGCGAAAGGTCATGACCAGCACGGGGACAATGATCAATCCACCGCCAATCCCGAACAGCCCCGCCAGCATGCCGGCAAAGGCGCCCAGCAGGAGGTAACCCATAAACAGCATAAAAATTCCTGTGTTAAACAAAAACTGGCCAACACGGCCGGGCAACAGTGGATATCTGCATGAAAAAAAAGAGATGGCGCGAGGGCCATCTCTTCATTGTGCCGGTTAGTGCAGTGGAATGGTACCGTCCATCACCTTGTAGAAGGCCAGCACGGCACAGCCGAGCAGGGCCGCCGTCATCCCCTGCTCCAATCGGTTAAGGCCGCGCAGACCGTGATGCTGACGCGCCTTCCAGTAGATGAAGATGCCCGGACTATAGAGCAGCGCCACCAGCAACAGGTACTCCACACCGGCAGCGTAGACCAGCCAGCAGCCGTAAACGGTCGCCACCAGGGCCAGCAGCAGGTCACGCTTGCGCTGATGAGGTTGACCCTGATAGGTCTCCCCTTTCAATGCCAGCTTCAGGCCATAGGCACCGGAGAAAACGTAGGGCACCAGCGCCGCCGAGGTGGCGATGTTGACCAGCGCCAGATAGGTGCTGCTCTGGAAGTAGATGATGATCAGGAAGATCTGCACCAGACAGGTGGAGCACCAGAGGGACACCTGCGGCGAGCCGTTTTTGTTCTCCTTGGCAAACCAGCCCGGGAAGACGCCGGTCTTGCCTGCGATATAGGGCACTTCAGCGGCCAGCACGGTCCAGCTGAGCAGAGCCCCCATCACAGACACCACCAGACCGATGTTGATAAGCCAGGCGCCCCAGGGGCCGACTACAGCTTCAAGGATCATGGCGGTCGAAGGGTTCTTGAGCGCCGCCAGTTGCGGCTGGCTCATGACACCCAGCGAGAACAGGGTCACCATCACGTAAAGCGTCAGGGCGCCGAGCAGCGCCAGCACGGTGGCACGGCCCACATCCTTGCGATGACGGGCACGGGCAGAGACCACCACGGCCCCTTCAATCCCGATAAAGACCCAAAGGGTCACCTTCATGGTGGACTTGACCTGATCCATCACGGAGCCCAGCTCCATGTTGTTCTGGCCCCAGATATCCAGAGTGAAGGTATCCATGTTGAAGGCCAGCAGGATCGCGACACAGAAGACGATGAGCGGCACCATCTTGGCGATGGTGGTGACGATATTCACCAGCGCAGCGACCTGCACCCCGCGCAGCACCAGCGCATGCACCGACCAGATCAGGATGGAGGCCAGAGTGATGGCCACCGGCGTATTGCCGTCACCGAAGATGACGTTGTCAGGCGTATCGAAGAAGTAGCTCAGGGCGCTGAACACTACGATGGCGTAAGAGACGTTGGCCAGCAGTTGGCAGAGCCAGTAACCCCAGGCGGCGTTGAAACCGATGAAATCGCCGAAACCGGCCTTGGCATAGCTGAAGATACCGCCATCGAGATCGGGGCGGCGCATGGAGAGGTTCTGATAGACCAGCGCGAGACAGATCATGCCAAGACCGGTGATGGCCCAACCCAGGGCGACCGCCCCGGCACTGGCATGCGCAGCAATGTTTTGTGGCAGACTGAAGACCCCGGCGCCGACCATGGAGCCGATCACCAGCGAAATGAGGGCGCCCAGCCCTAGTTTCTTGTCCATTTCAATCCTGTTTATTTAGGCGGCGGCAGAGCGTCCGTATTCATACTGCGCGCAATATGGGAGGGGCTGGGAATCCTGACCCCGTGAAAAAGGCGGCAACTATATTGCATGACTATTCCGACCGCAATCCCTCGTCCCGTCAATCATGCACCGCCTTGACCGCGCGCAATTTTACAGCACTGACCCATATGGCCTGTGAG
>NZ_JBFOCS010000019.1:0-2729 GCF_040907905.1 Aeromonas sp. s13
GCCGGCGCCGATTTTCGGGTGGTGACCGAGAAGAGCCTGTTCGCCATGCCGGAGGTGACCATCGGCCTCTACCCCGATGTGGGGGCCAGCTGGTTTTTAAGCCGGATGCCGGGGCGACTCGGGCTGTGGCTTGGTCTGACCGGTGCCCGCTTCAACGGGAGTGATGCCATCTGCCTTGGGCTGGCGGATCACGCCATCGCCAGCAGCGAGCGAGCCGAGCTGCTGCACCGGTTGGCAGAACTCGACTGGTCAGCCGGTTGTGAGCCCCGTGAGCAGATCGATCAGCTGCTACGGGGCCTTCATAAAGGTGCCGCAGCGCAGTTGCCTGCGCCCATCCTGCTGCCCCATCAACCAAAAATTGATGACCTGCTGGCGGGGCGAACGTTGGCGGGAGTGTTGGCAAGACTGTTTGCTGCCCGATTTGACGAAACGGCGGGAGAGAAAGCATTGGCCCAGGCGCAGGAGAGCTGCCGCACCGGCAGTCCCATCAGCCGTGCCATCCTCTGGCGCCAATATTGGCTGGCTCGCCGCCAATCCCTTGCCGAGGTATTTGCCGACGAATTGACTCTCTCGGTCAACTGCGTGCTCAAGGGCGATTTTGTGGAAGGGGTGCGGGCGCTGCTTATCGACAAGGACAGGGATCCCCACTGGCAGGATCAGCCTGCCGAGGGGGATTGGCTGGATGAATTCTATCGCTGGCCCCATGGACACAACCCGTTGGCACGCAAGGGCTAGGCTCTGCTCTGGCAGCCGCGGCGCTATCAAGAACGCAAGGAGCAAGCAGAATGACAAGGATCGGATTTATCGGGCTGGGCAACATGGGGGGACCCATGGCAGCCAACCTGGCCAGGGCCGGGCATACGGTGCAGGTATTTGATCTGGTTGCCCACAGTGTTGAGCGAGCCATTGCAGCAGGCTGTATTGCGGCAGGAGATGCCCGCGAAGCGGTGACCGGCTGTGATGTTGTCATCAGCATGCTGCCTGCCGGTGAGCATGTGCGCAGCCTCTGGTTGGGCAAGAGTGATGGTGAACGGGGCGGGCAGGATCTGCTGGCCGCTTTGCCTGCCGGTGTGCTGGTGATCGACTGTTCTACCATTGATGTGGCCTCTGCCCGTCAAGTAGGGAGCGCGGCCCGTGCACGCGGCTTGCGCTTTATCGATGCCCCTGTCTCGGGCGGAGTTGCCGGCGCAGCGGCAGGCTCACTCACATTTATTGTCGGTGGCGAACAAGCCGACTTTGATGCGGCCAAGCCAGTACTGGCCTGCATGGGGCAGAATCTGTTTCACGCCGGCCCCCTTGGCGCCGGGCAGATCGCCAAGATGTGCAACAACATGCTGCTTGCAATCCAAATGGCGGGCACCGCCGAGGCGCTGGCCCTCGGGGTAAAGGAGGGGCTGGATCCGGCAGTGCTCTCCACCATCATGGGCAAAAGCTCGGGCAACAACTGGAGTCTGGAGCGCTACAACCCCTGGCCCGGGGTGATGGAGAACGTACCGGCCGCACGTAACTATCAGGGGGGATTTATGACCCGGCTGATGGTGAAAGACCTCGGGCTCGCCATGGCGCTGGCCGAGCATGCTCACAGCGCCGTGCCCATGGGAGCTCTTGCGCGCAACCTGTTCAATCTGCATGCGGCGAACGGAGAGGGAGAGCTGGATTTTTCCAGTATCGTCCGGCTTTATCTGGAAAAAGGCAGAGAGGGATAGTGGTCGTCGGGCACCATCTTGCGGCTTGATGGGTTCAGGCTATCGCTGGCATCACAAGGAGAGAGAATGGATATCAAGCAGAAAGTCATCGCTATTACTGGTGCCGGGCGGGGGCTGGGGCGGGCCATAGCGCTCAATCTTGCCGTTCAGGGGGCCGAGTTGGCGTTGATTGACCTGAATGCCAGCGATCTGGCCGTGACGCAGGCCGAAGTGCAAAGTCGTGGCGGACTGTGCTCCATTTTCGTCTGCAACGTGGCAAGCGAACCGGAGGTCGAGATCACCTTTGTCGCGATCAAGGCGCACTTTGGTCGGTTGCACGGGTTGATTAACTGCGCCGGCATTCTGCGCGATGGCATGCTGATCAAGGTGAAAGAGGGGGAAGTTGTAGAGAAGATGAGCCTGGCCCAGTGGCAGAGCGTCATCGACGTCAACCTCACCGGCACCTTCCTGTGCGGGCGCGAGGGGGCCGCGCTGATGGCTACCGGCGGGGAGGGGGGCGTCATCATCAATATCTCCTCCATCGCCCGTGCCGGCAATATCGGCCAGAGCAACTATGCCGCCAGCAAGGCAGGGGTAGCCTCGCTGGTGGTGACCTGGGGGCGGGAGCTTGCCCGCCACGGTATCCGGGTGATGGGGATCGCCCCCGGGGTGTTCGCCACCGATATGACGGCCGCGATGAAGCCGGAGGCGATGGCGCGGATGCAGCAGGCCATTCCGGTCGGCACCCTTGGCGAGGCGCAACAGCTGGCCGAGACGGTGAGCTTTATTTTTGCCAACGACTATCTGTCGGGGCGGATGATAGAACTGGATGGCGGTTTGCGTTTATAGGGATTTACATAATGGGCCCCGGTGTTTCCACCGGGGCTTTTTTATGCAGATTATTTATACAGAGAGCGCCTGAATGGCGATGCATAGGAACCATGCGAGTCAGGTTGTGTTGGCAGAAAAATGAGAAATATCAATGGGTCTTGGTTAATTTGAGCCAGCTCACAGGCCATATGGGTCAGTGCTGTAAAATTGCGC
>NZ_JBFOCS010000002.1:0-38506 GCF_040907905.1 Aeromonas sp. s13
CAGCGAGTAATCGCGCTGTGTCCGTTTCACACCTTGTCCCATCGGGCTCTCCATTTATTGGGGGGAAAGGTGTAAACCATATTCAGGACGGGACAAAGGCATAAAAGAAAGCCGGAGCCACTGCTCCGGCTTTTTGTTTTCCGCCTAGGCACTCTCAACGGCAATCGATCCCCTTTCCGGCTCGGGAGATCAGTTGGTCATAGCGACCATCGGCACGGGCGGCAGCCAGGGCATGATTGAAGCGCTCAAGCAGGCTGGCGGCCTCCGGGTACTGCCGTGAAATGATCAGATAAAAAGTGTCGCTCTGGCGAAAGTGGGGCAATGCCTGCAGATGGCAGGGGTCGCCAAACAGTTGGCGGCTGGCATCCCGGGTCACCGTCTCGTTCATCGGCAGCAGATCGATCCGTTTGCGATCCAGCAGTTGCAGACACTGTGCTAGTGTCTTGGGGCGCTGCAGATCCAGCCCGAAACGCTTGATCACCCCGTCGGCATGGCTGGTGCTCCACCCCAGCGGAATGCAGACACGCAGCCCTTGCCAACGGCCAGCCTGAATGGCCTCACTCCCCCGATAGGTGAACCAGGAGAGGCGATCTATATGAATGGGAGCGCTGTAGTGGAAGAGCTTGGCCCGCTCGGCAGTCCAGGCGTAGGGGAAGGTGGCCGCAACCAACCCATTGCGGGTCAACTGATAGCCGCGGGGCCAGGGCAGGTAGTCGACCTGGAGCTCTCGATACCCGGCCTCTTGCAGCAGGGTCGTCACCAGCCGGGTGCTCTCGCCGCCTTCAGGCAGGGCCTTGCCGGTATAGGGGGTGAACTCACCGGTCACCAGCAGCAAGGGTGCCGCCTGCAGCCAGACACACCAACAACACAACAACCACAGACAGTGCTTCATCAGCTGCTCTCCCTTTACCCTGTTGATGAGTATAGAGAAGGGATCCGACCACCTCCTGCGCGGTTGTCCTGCTGACGCCCTCTTGTTAAGGTTGCCGCCTGCCTCGATCAAGGAGATCCAATGTTACCCCTTCCCGACTCATTTATCTGGGGCGCGCTGGCGCTGGCCGTGCTGCTTGCCCTCTTCCGCCAGCGTCTTCCCGCCTTTGCTCTGCTGGGACTCTCCCTGCTGCTGGCACTGTGGCTTGACCGAATGACACTACCCGCCCTGCTGGTCTCGGTCGCAGGATTACTGCTGGCGTGGCGTGCGCCAACCCTCCCCGCCCGCCGGGCGATGGCGGCCAGAGTGGTGCTGATCCTCTGGGCGATTGTACTGACCCTGCACCTGATCCCCGGCTTCAACAATCTCAAGGTACTGGATCAGGCGCTGGCAGGCCCCGCCAGCGTGCCGTTCAACATGTATCTGAACCTAGACAAGCCGCTGCTGCTCTTTGGCTTGCTGCTGGCCTGCCCGATGCTGCTGGGCAAGGGGGGCGCCATCCGCTGGCGCCCTTTGGCCCTGTTGCTGCTGCCGCTGGGTGCCCTGCTGGTCATCGCCTGGCAGTTGGGGGCACTGAAACCGGAAGTGGGTCTGCCCCACTGGTGGTGGCTGTTTGCACTCAACAATCTGCTGTTCACCTGCGTGGCGGAAGAGGCGCTGTTTCGTGGCGCGATCCAGCAGGGGCTGACCGAACGTTACCGCCCCTGGATTGGCATCGTCGTGGCCGCGCTACTGTTCGGAGCCATCCACTTGCCCGGTGGCCCACTGCTGGCGCTGTTTGCGACCCTGGCAGGCTGCTGCTATGGCCTGGCATTCCAGCTCAGCGGGCGACTCTCCGTGGCCATCCTGATCCACTTCGCCTTCAACTTCGCCCATCTGGCGCTCTTCACCTACCCGCTGGCCCACCGCTAACTCCTGAAGTGAAGGCGCCCGACACGGGCGCCTTCCCTCGCTCTTCCCTCTCTCTTTAAGCATGCTGCCTCGCTCGCTTTACACCTCCACAAAGCTCCAAACAAAACCAATTCATTTACTTGTAATCAAAATGTAAACAAACTGACCTCTGCATTCGCCATAACAGTCACTTTCCATTGCCCTGCAACCAAAAGGATCCTGTGATGCAGAAAACTCTCAGTTATGCCGCCCTGCTGCTGGTCAGCCAGTTCCCGCAACTGACACTGGCCGATACCGATGTCTACCTCACCAACAACAGTCCTGAACCGCTCCAGATCGACATTCGCCAAAGCGGCAGCGGCCAACTGCAACCCGGCAGCCAGTGGAGCCAGCACCGCACCGAGCTGGGCCCATGGGAGAGTGCCATGGTGCTCAGCTTCAATCGCTATGAGGGGGTCAAGGCGGGCAAGAGCTATCTGTTCGAAACCCGCGTGACCACAGCGGGTGGCGACGTCTATCGGCTCAACCAGCTGATGGAGGGAACCTGGTGGAACACCACCTTGCAGCACGGTGGCGAAACGCCAACCGGCGTATCCGGTTGGCAAAACGATCGGGCGATCCATCGCGTTGCAGGGCCACAAGAGCTGGCATTTGCCGCCAAGTTCACCGGCCGCTACGACGATCTGCACTATATGATCACGCCCCCCCAAAAACGGGAGCAGCCGGAACCGGCAGAACACAGGCTCAAGGTGGCCAGCTACAACGTCTGGGCGCTGCCTGTGATCGCCTCCAGCATCGGCGAGCGGTTGACCTTGCTGCCTGATTATCTCAAGGGTTATGACGCCCTGCTGCTACAAGAGGTATTCGATGGCCGCCGCGAGGGCTTTTTACAGGCGCTGGCGAAAGAGTACCCCTACCAGACCAAAGTACTCGACAAGCCCGGGGTCAACATTCATGACGGCGGCGTGGTGATCGTCAGCCGCTATCCCATAGTGCGGGAGGCCCAGCTGGTCTATCCCCAATGCACCGGCACCGACTGCTTCGCCGACAAGGGGGTGATGTACGCCGAGGTGATCAAGGGGGGCAAGGCGTGGCACCTGTTCGCCACCCACACCGCCAGCTTCGACACCGATGAGGCGCGCAAGCTGCGCCAGATCCAGTTCGGTCAGATCCGCTCTCTGGCAGCCAGCCTCAAGATCCCTGCCACGGACACCGTCATCTACGGCGGCGACTTCAACGTCAACAAACGCAAGTTTGCCGATGACTACGCCAATATGCTGGCCAATCTGAACGCCCATGAACCCGCCTATGGCGGCTATACCGAAGCCACCTTCGATCCCAGGATCAACCCCTATGCCGGTGGCCCGCTCTCCGGTGGCGCCAACGTCGAGTATCTGGACTACCTGGTAGTGAGCCGGGAATACGGCAGCGCCAGCCACAACCTCAACACGGTCTGGATCCCGCGCAGCAGCGATGGCCGCCTCTGGCCCGCCAGCAACCTCTCAGACCACTTCCCGGTCAAGGGAGAGATCAGCCGATGACTCGCCGTTACGGGATACTGGCACTGGCTATCCTGACCCTTTTGCTGGTGAATCTGGGCTGGCAGGAAGAGCAGTCCCCGCTATCGCCAGAACGGTCGGCAACGCCCTCTCTGGCCGATGTGCAGTTGCCAGCAGAACTAGGAAGCCCGCCTCCCCGCATGCCAAACGCTGAGGGAATGGATGGCAAAAGCAAAGAAGTGCCCAGCAGCTGGCAGGCGATGCCGGATGAACTGATCAACCAGCTTGCCAGCGAGATCAGCGACAGCGAGTTGCCGCTGGTGCAGCGTGTGAGCAATCTGGAAGCAACAGAGGCCGGGTGGCTGAGCGAGGGGGAGAGCCTGATCCGGTTACAGGGGCGCTATGCCCTGGCGCTGGATCAGTTGGCGCAAGAGAGCGAGCAGTTACCGCTGGCCGAGCGGCTGGACACCCTCACCCATTTGCAGGATCGGTGGGCGGCGGATCATCCGGATCTGGCGGTGGATCTGTTCAACCCGGATGCCCGCCTGCAGCAAGCCCGTCAGCTGTGGGGAGATGAGGAGCTGGCCACCCTGGCCCATCACTTCCTGCCCGCAGAGAAAGTCGAAGCCACGCTGGCGTTTGCCGAGGCGCGCCAGCAGCTGCTCGATCAACGCAGCCGCTACCAGCGAGAGCTGGCCGAGCTGGAGCAGCAACTGGCGATCAGCCAACAGCAGATGGATCCTGCGCTGTGGCAACAGCACAAGGAGGAGGTATTGAGCCAGTGGCGTCGTGACTTCTTCGCGCGGGAGCAAGGCAAACCCTGAGGTCAGCGCTTGCCCTTGAACTGCTTGACGCTGCGTTTGGCCTGAGTACGGCGATTGGCCTGCTTGTCACGAGGGGGGCGCTTGCCCTCCCCGCTGGCAGGCTGGTCAGTGACCGGGAATCCCGCCAGATCGCCCAACGGCAGCTCGCGGCCGGTCAGGGTGCGAATGGCTTGCAGCATGTCACTCTCGCCATGGCAGACCAGCGAAATGGCCAGCCCCTCGCGGCCAGCCCGGGCGGTACGACCGATGCGGTGTACATAGACAGGGGCGCTGGCGGGCAAGTCCAGATTGATCACCACCGGCAGCGCCTCCACATGGATGCCACGCGCCATCAGGTCGGTGGCCACCAGCACCCGAATTTTGCCCTCTTTGAAATCGCCGAGCGCCTGCTCGCGCACCGCCTGCTCCTTCTCGCCATGAAGGGCGGCCACCGCAATGCCCGCCTTGGCCAGCTTTCTGGCAACCCCGTCGGCATCATCCCGCGCACTGATAAAGACCAGCACCTGCGGCCATGCCTGCTCCTTGAGCAAGCTGATGAGCGCCGGGACCTTGCTGCTCTTGTTGACCAGATAGAGTCGCTCTTCGATCTCGTTCACCACGCTGTTGAGGGGGGTGGCCTCGATACGGGTAGGCTCGCGCAGCAGGCCGTTGGCCAGCGTCTCCAGCTCGGCAGGCAAGGTGGCGGAGAAGAGCAGGGTCTGGCGATCCGCCGGAATAAAGCCGAGCAGCGCCTTGATGTCGGGAGCAAAGCCCATCTCCAGCAGGCGATCCGCCTCATCCAGCACCAGCAGTTGCAAACCATCCAGCCCCAACAGTTGCTGGGTCAGCAGATCCCGCAACCGCCCCGGTGTGGCGACCAGCAGTTGTGGCCACTGCGCCAGTTCGGCCTGTTGCCGCTCCTGCGCAACGCCCCCACACAGCGTCACGATACGCAGCCCCAGCGCCTCGGCGCCCTCTTTTAGCGCGGCAGTGACCTGAGTCGCCAGCTCGCGAGTTGGCACCAGCACCAGACCCTGCACCTGACTGGAGGCGGGATCCAGCCGTTGCAGCAGCGGCAAGCCAAACGCCAGCGTCTTGCCGCTGCCGGTCTGGGCCAGCGCCAGTAGATCCTGCCCCGCCAGCGCCGCCGGAATGGCCAGTTGCTGGATGCGGGTCGGCGTCTGCAAGGTGGCGGGCAAAGAGGCAAGCAGAGCGGGATGAAGGGCAAGTTCGCTAAAGGTCATGGCGCTACGTCAACAAGAAGTGGGAGGCGAAGTCTAGTGAGCGGGGGCTGAGAAGTAAAACCCTATCCATGATGGTTTGGCCAAGGGGCGCTGACGACGGGCTGACTACACTTTAGCTGACCTATCACCAAGAGAGACCCGCCATGACCAGACACATCCCCCTTCTGCTGCTCGTGGTCACCCTGCTCGGCAGCGCGACTCTCGGCCTGTCGCAGACTCCGGAGAACGACGCCGCCCCCGAGCAGCCTAAACCAGTGCGCATCCTCAATGCCCACCTTGGCGAGCTGCCGGGGCTGATCAATGCCGACAAGACAGGCCCCTTTGTCGACCTGGTGCACGCCATCGATGATCTCTACCCCGATGTGACCATCAAGATCACCATCTACCCCATCGCCCGTGCCATGGCTGGGGTGATCTCCGGCAAGGCTGATCTGGGGCTGCCCGCCATCCGCAACCTCAAGGATATCGATATGCTGGCTTATCGTTTCAGTACCCGCAGTTTTGGCAAGGTTGCCCATGTCATCTACAGCAATACCAATTATCCAGTCACCACGGATATGGCCTACGGCATAGTGCCCACCAAACGGGATCTGCTGATCGAGGCCGTTCCCGACTATATGCCCTTCCCGGTGCAGCGCTCGATGAGTATCGAGCAGTCACTGCGCAAGCTCTCACGCGGCCGTATCGACGCCTTTGTCTGGGCGCAAGAGGAAGCCGACCTGATGCTCAAGCAGCTGGGGCTGACCAATATCAGGCGAGAATTTTTCGGAGATTTCGAGGATGTCTTCATCATCCAGAAAGGGGCTGCAGGTGATGAGATGGACGAATTTCTCCGCCAAGCCATCGATCAGCTGGCTGCCTCCGGCAAACTGGCCGAGATCTACGAGAAGATCCACCGCCCCTATGTGGAGTGGCAACCCTCCCCAGCCGCCAAGGCTGAACCGGCGACCACCCCGCCAGCTACGCCCTGAACGGACAATTCCCGCATAAAAAATCCCGCCGAAGCGGGATTTTTTTATGGCTTGCAGCCTTACAGCACGGCCAGCGCCGCAGCGTAGTTCGGCTCGTCGGCCACTTCGGCGACCAGCTCGCTGTGCAGCACCTTGTTGTCACCATCCAGCACCACGATGGCGCGAGCTGTCAGACCGACCAGCGGGCCGGAAGAGAAGGCAACGCCGTAATCTTCCATGAAGGCCGCACCGCGCAGGGTGGAGAGGGTCACTACCTTGTCCAGACCTTCGGCGCCGCAGAAGCGGGACTGGGCGAACGGCAGATCGGCGGAGATGCACAGCACGACAGTGTTCTCCAGCGCGCTGGCCTGCTCGTTGAACTTGCGCACAGAGGTCGCGCAGGTCGGGGTATCGACGCTCGGGAAGATGTTCAGGATTTTGCGCTGACCGGCAAAGCTTGCCAGGGTCACGTCGGAGAGATCCTTGGCCACCAGGGAGAAGGGCTTGGCTTGCTCACCGGCGACCGGGAAGTGACCAGCGACGGAAACCGGGTTGCCTTGCAGAGTGACTGAGTTGCTCATGTGTTATGTCCTTTATTGGTGTAGTAAAAATCCGGGTGATCAGTATAGGGGCGGCGAGACCAGACAAACACCCGCGAAGACAAGGGATATAAAGGGGTTGACCTTGGACTTAACACCAAGGTTTAGACTCCTTCTCGGTAATCAGGGATCTCGCAGGGGCGGGATCCATCAAGAGGGACTCATCATGAGCAAATCCTGCTGCAATCATCAGCACGCCGCCCCCATCAAGGCCGTCAGCAAGGCGGCCCCCGGCCAGAGTGAGCATCACCACGATAGCCACTGCTGCGACAACACCACGCCCGTCAGTTGCTGTTCAAGCCCGACGCCTCATGAGCACGCATCCCGTGACGGCAATGAATCCCCCGGGGATGAAGAGCCTCCCCGAGGAAGCGGTCACGCTCAAGCGTGCTGCAGCGCCCCCTTATCGCCAGCTCACGATCATAAGCATGATCACGAGCACGATATGCCCCCTGCAGACCCGCTGGTTGCGCCTGCGCAAGGCAACAGCCGCCATAGCTGGCAGGTGATGGGAATGGATTGCCCCAGCTGCGCCCGCAAGATCGAGACCGCCGTCAGCCGGGTGAGCGGCGTGCAGCAGGCGCGCGTGCTGTTTGCCACCGAGAAGCTGGTGGTGGATCTGGCCCCCGGTCTCTCCCCCGATCCCGTCACCGCCGCCGTGCTGGCCGCCGGTTTCCAGCTTAAGGGGGAAAGCGCTGACAAGCAGGCAGCTGGCCGCAAGCAGGCTTCACAACAGCCCCTGCAGGGCAATCTATTCGGTAACTTTTTGGGCAAATATTGGCAGCCCCTGTCACTGGCCGGTCTGATGCTGGTTGCCGCCCTGCTGCCGAAAGAGTTCGGTCAGCCGCTCTTTACCCTGGCGACCCTGTGGGGGCTGTGGCCTATCTCTCGCAAGGCGTGGGCGCTGACCAAAAGCGGCTCCCCTTTCGCCATCGAAACCCTGATGACGGTCGCCGCCCTGGGCGCTCTGTTCCTCGGCGAGACCGCCGAAGCGGCCATGGTACTGCTGCTATTTATACTGGGTGAGCATCTGGAGGCCTACGCCGCCGGACGCGCCCGGGCCGGGGTGACCGCCCTGATGGCGCTGGTACCCGACAAGGCGCTGCGCATCCGTACCACTGCAGAGGGCGAGGTGCGGGAAGATGTAGCTGCCGATGAGCTGCGTCCCGGCGATATCATCGAAATCGCCCCGGGTGCCCGTCTACCTGCCGACGCCCGCCTGCTCGATGAGCTCGGTGCGTTTGACGAGAGCGCCCTGACCGGTGAATCCATTCCGGTGGAGCGCCATCAGGGTGACAAGGTGCCGGCCGGCAGTCTGGCTGCCGATCGGGTACTGCGCCTTGAAGTCGTCTCCGAGCCCGGCAACAACGCCATCGACCGCATTCTGCACCTTATCGAGGAGGCCGAAAGCCAGCGCGCACCCATCGAGCGCTTTATCGACCGCTTCAGCCGCTGGTATACCCCGGCCATGATGCTGGTTGCCCTGCTGGTGGTGCTGGTGCCGCCCCTTGCCTTTGGCCAGAGCTGGGACGAGTGGATCTATCGCGGGCTGGCGCTGCTGCTCATCGGCTGCCCCTGCGCGCTGGTCATCTCCACCCCGGCAGCGGTTACCTCGGCGCTGGCTGCGGCAACCCGTCAGGGGGCCCTGATCAAGGGTGGTGCCGCGCTGGAGCGATTGGCCCATATCGATACCGTCGCCTTTGACAAGACCGGCACACTGACGCTGGGCAAGCCGCAACTGACCGAGCTGGTGAGCCTCAATGGCCAACCGGAAACCGAACTGCTGGCACTGGCGGCTGCCATCGAGCAGGGCTCCCACCACCCGCTGGCCCGCGCCGTGGTCGCCAACGCGACCGAACAGGGGCTGACGCTGGCGGAGGCTCGCGACCTGCGTGCCCTGCCGGGCATGGGGGTTGAGGGTCGCATCAACGGTCAACTGTGGCAACTGCTGGCACCGAGCCGGGTGGCGACCCTGAATGTGGAACAGCAAACCCGGATTGCTTCGCTGGAGCGGCAGGGCAAGACCGTTGTGGTGCTCTGCCAGAGCGTCGGCGACCAGGCTCTGCCGGTCGCCCTGCTGGCGCTGCGGGATCAGATCCGGCCGGAGGCGGCAGCCGCTCTGCAAGAGCTCAACCGGCTCGGGCTCAACAGCATCATGCTGACTGGGGATAACCCCCGCGCTGCCGAGGCCATCGCCGGTGAACTCGGGATGGGCTGGCGTGCCGGCCTGTTGCCGGAGGGCAAGGTCGATGAAATTGCCAAGCTCGCCAGCTCGCAGAAAGTCGCGATGATCGGCGATGGCATCAACGATGCCCCCGCCATGAAGCGGGCCAGTATCGGCATCGCCATGGGGGGCGGCACCGATGTGGCGCTGGAAACCGCCGATGCGGCGCTGACCCACAACCAGCTTGGTGGCATCGCCGCGATGATCCGGCTGTCTCGGGCGGCACTGGCCAATATTCACCAGAATATCGCGCTGGCGCTGGGGCTGAAGGCCATCTTCCTGGTCACCAGCCTGCTCGGCATCACCGGCCTGTGGATTGCGGTGCTGGCCGATACCGGTGCCACCGCACTGGTCACCGCCAACGCCCTGCGGCTGCTGCGCAAGCGTTAAGCCAGCCAAAAGCCGTCCCCCAACCGGGACGGCCTTTCTTTTTCCTCTCATTCCTCTCACGGCACCCCGTAAAAGAAAAAGCGCGCCTGCCGGTCGGCAGTCGCGCTTTGCTTACTCTCTCGGAGTTATCCCACCCTTGGCAAGGTGGAATTCAACCCGGGGGCGCCGAGCCATCCCCCGGACTCAATGGCTTGCTTACTTGACGCTGCACTCCTGAATGACGGCAGTACCCGCCTTGACGCCAGCCGGGTCAACCTTCACCAGCACACTCCACAGCCCCTGCGGCAGGGTGATGCTGTTATTGGCACTGCCACCCTTGGAGAAGGCGAACGAATAGCCGGTTTCAGCGTTCACCGCGCCGCCACCGTTGAGCAGGTACTCCTTGCTCCAGTCCTCGTTGGCGACCTTGAACTCGGTGCTGCCTGTGTAGTTGAAGGCTGCCTGATAGATGGCGAGATCGCCGTCCATTCCCTTGTAGCTCAACTGGTACTGGGGCTGAGCGGCCCAGCCGGAGAGCTCACCCTTGACGAACAGGTTGTAGCCGAGCGGATTGCCCGCCACCGTGTCCAGTACCTTGCAGCTCTGCACCGGCTCGGTGAAGCTGACGCTCAGGGTGGGCTTGTC
This sequence comes from Aeromonas sp. s13, assembly GCF_040907905.1. Taxonomy (NCBI): domain Bacteria; kingdom Pseudomonadati; phylum Pseudomonadota; class Gammaproteobacteria; order Aeromonadales; family Aeromonadaceae; genus Aeromonas; species Aeromonas sp. s13. Next base: position 10,156 of record NZ_JBFOCS010000002.1, read on the forward strand.
CTTGTTCATGGCGGTAAACACGAACTTGTAGCTGCCCGCCTTGGCCAGATCGAGCCCGATGTTGCCGGTATCCCCACCCTTGCAAAGGGTCAGCGGAGTGCCGACCACCAGCTTGTCACCGGCGTTACAGCTGCCGTAGTTGACCGGCCCCCAGCTGGCATCTGCAATCTTCACCTCGGTTGAGCCCAGCTTGTCAGCCTGTACTTCCGTGGTGAATTCATACATGAAGTTGCTACTGAAGGTCATCTGGTTGGTCTCACCCCATTCACCGAGGAACCCCTTCAGATAAACGGCGGTGTTGCCAAACGGTGGCAGCGTGCTCAGGTCGGTCTTCTTGCTGACCGGCAGGCCCGCGCCCTGGGCGCCATTCTGCGGCTTGACGAACACGGCAGCAGACCAGGCCCCCAGCGTCAGCTGGCCATTATCATAGGCGGCGCCGCTGGCGATGCTGTCGACTGCGCGATGCTTGCTGCTTAGCACCATACCGCTCAGATCGATCGGCTGATCGTTGCCGTCACGGAAGTCGCCGATGCTCTGGCTCTGGTTGCTGGCGTTGATCATCACCACCAGGCCGTCGATGGCGGGATCCAGATCCGCCCCGGCACTGACGCCATCATCCACCGTCATGACGATAAGGCCGGGCACCTGATCCGGCCCGGTATTGCGAAAATCGACCCGCTTGATCACCTCGGCGCCGCTGCCCAGACGCAGCAGTCGGGAGGAGTTGCGCAGCTCCGCCAGTTCCTGATAGAAGCTCACCATCTGCCCCATCTCGGCCGAGCCCGGCTTGGCATGCTTGCCGAGCACCTGCTCGATCAGCGGATAGTTGTCGCCATCCTTGTCCTTGCGCGGCAACCCCTTGTCGAAGTTGTTGTCGCCCAGGGTGTAGTCGACTTTGTTGTACCAATCGCCCGAGTCATAGCTGTCCCGTTCCATGGATTTGGAACGCAGCAGCTCGACACCGGCGTGGGTGAAGGGAATGCCCTGCCCCAACATGGCGGTCGCCAGCGATACCCCCTGCATCCGCACCAGATCGGCTCCGGCAGGCGCCTTGTAGATCAGGTTGTCGAACAGGGTCTGGTTGTCATGCTTGTCGACATAGTTCTGCACCTCCACCGGGTCCTGGGCATAACCGGCAGGTTGACCGTTGTAGTCGATCTCGGCCCCCTTCTTCGGCATGCCCTCCTTGTCGGTCAGCACGAACTCCTTGAGGTTGCCCGCCATGCCGAGCCGCACCAGGTCAGCCTGGTGCAAGGCCGTTGCCAGCTCCACCTTGCTCATTTCGTTAGGATCAACAAGGGCGCCGTTGCCAAAACCCTGGGTCTTGCGAATGGTATCGCCGCCGTCGAACGGACTGCCGCCGCGCACCGCATCGCGCAAGCGGTCCGAGAAGGAGCCGATACCGGTACCGCCCAGATGCTTCTGGGTCGCCTGCACGAAGCGTTTGTCATCCTGCACTTCGCCGAAGTTCCACCCCTCGCCGTAGAAGTACATCTCGGGATTGACCTGCTTCACCGCGGCCAGCGCCTGCACCATCTGATCTTTCGGATGGTGGCCCATCAGGTCGAAGCGGAAGGCGTCGATCTTGTAGTCGCGCGCCCAGGTGACCAGGGAGTCATCCATCAGCTTGGCGAACATGGCGTGTTCCGGCGCCGTGTTGGAGCAGCAGGTGGAGTTCTCCACCGAGCCGGTCTCCGGATTGAGGCGCTGATAGTACCAGGGCACTATCTTGTCGAGCACCGACTTGGGGCCGAGCCCGGATTCGTTGGTGTGGTTGTAGACCACGTCCATCACCACGTTCATGCCGATGTTCTGCTTGATGGCCTTGACCATCTCGCGGAACTCCAGAATACGTTTGGTGCCCTCGGCGTTGGTGGCGTAGGAGCCTTCCGGCGTGGTGTAGTGGTAGGGGTCATAACCCCAGTTGAAGGAGTCGAAGCCGCGCAGGTAACCGGAAAGCTCCTGCACCTGCGGATTATCCTTGCTGTCGCCCCCTTGCAGGTCGGCCAGCACATCCCCCACGGTCTGACCGCCACCGCAATAGCCACCAAATTTGGATGTTTTCACATCCGGATTGACCTGGCAGAGCTTGCTGAAGTCATCGCCGAGATTGGCTACCTTGGCCGGATCCTCGTTGACGGTGGCGATATCGAACACCGGCAGCAGGTGCAGGTGGCTGACGCCGCTTTTTGCCAGCGCTTTCAGATGGTTGACCGGTACAGAGTCGGGCTGGGTCAGGCCGACAAACTTGCCGCGCTTCTCTTCATCGGTGGAGGCATCGTTGCCGGTCAGGTCACGAACATGGGCCTCATAAATAGTGATGTCGGCGGGGTTCTGCTGGCTGTGGGGCGCCTTGAGGCTGTCCCATCCTTCCGGTTTCAGGGCCGGATCGTCGAGATCCACTACCTGACTGAACTCGGAGTTCATCGCCAGACTCAGGGAGTAGGGATCGGTCACCTCGTAGTGCTCAACCTTACGGCTCAGCGGGTGGTAGACCTCCATGTCGTAGCGGTAGAATTGGCCGATCAGCTCGCTGCCCCCTTCATAACTCCAGCTGCCGCTGGCGCTGTCGAAGGTCATGGCCACTTCACCACTCTTCTGGTGGCTGGCGTTGTAGAGGGCCAGCTTGACCGACTTGGCGGTCGGCGCCCAGAGACGGAAGGTCACCCGGTTGCCCTCCACCACGGCGCCATAGCTCAGCTTGGTCGCCTCTGTCGCATAGAGGGCATCGAGGGCGCCGGCGCTCTGTACCAGGGTGGCTCCTTGCAGGATACCGTCGGCATCGGTGCCGATAGCCACCAGTTCCCCCTTGAGCAGGGGCTTGAGATCTTTACCGGCAGGCAGGGCAAAGGCGGCGGCATCCTTGAGATGCGGATATTTGGCCTGCTGCTCGGCAGTGAGGCTGGTCGCGGTCAGGCTGATATAGGGGAAATCGAACACCCCATCGGCATTGGCCTTGATGGTGCCCGAGTCGGTGTAATAGAGGCGAACATGGGGCTTATCCTTGCCCCCTTGCCAGATCAGGGTATTGCCATCGATCAAATGAGCGCTGGCCCCCGCCACGCCAAAGGCGGCGCTAAAGGCTTCGGCACGGCTGCCAAACAGATCTTTCTTGCCCGCGACGATGGCCACGGTGCGATCCGGGTGCTCACTGAAGATCACCTTCATATCGCTGCCGGTCAGGTTGGCCAGATCGCCGTTGCGGGCGATAAAGTTGATGCACCCTTCCACATTTTTGAGAGGAACGACCCAGGCCGGACCAAAGCTGTCGGCAGTGGCAGGTGTCTTGCTCTTGTCATCCCACCCGGTATTCAGGCCACTATCAGCCGTTGCCTGGCAGGCGTCGTTGTTCCAAAGGTGCAGGCTGTGGTTGTCAAACGGTGCCTTGGCCCCTTTGGCTGCCGACTGGGTATCCACCAGCGCAATGACTACCTCGTTGGGGCCTGCTTGCAGCAGCTCCTTGGGGGGATCCATCTTGGGCAAGCGAGCGACAGGTCCATCAGAAGGTTCAGGTGTAGAAGTAGATGTGCTGTTGTCATTACAGCCAGACAAAAGCGCGAGCAGTGAGGCTGTTACCAGCGCCACTTTGGTCTTTTTCATATCCATATTTTTATAATTCCCGCTGTAGTTAGTCTCGATAGTCGAGCACCCGGTCATTGCCAGGCGGTGCCATATTAATCAGCGGCAATCGATTCAAATGTGAGCGGAAGGGCAAAAAAACCATCCAGTTTCAACAAGATAACGTTTTCAGATGGAAACTTCGATCCGGCTCACAGACCCCGCGGCAATTTGGCCTCATATCTGACTAACGGTGGTCACCGGGTCGGGAAAAGCAATTTTCGATCAAGTGGATAGAGAAGGAGCAGGTGATGAAAAGGATTGAGGAACAGGCGCAACGGCTGGATCTGGAGTACCAGGCGATCGGCCAGCTGTTCGACCAGTTTTGCCAGCAGGCTGGCACCCTGGCCGAGCAGTATCACTTCTTCAACTGGCCCGACTATGAGGACTCACCTCCCCTGAGCCGCGCCTTCACTCTGCTGGGAGAGCCCCGCGAATTGCGGCTGCGCTGCCAGCCCGGCGAGCGCTCCGCCCTCCATGGCCTGATCCAGGTGGTCTCTGAGGATGGCACCATAGATGCCAGCCTCGGGTTTCGCGCCGATGGTCAGCTGCTGCTGGAGTCCGGCAAGCTGCTGGACAACCCGCCCGGACTGCTGCTCAAGCTGCTGCTCGGCGCTGTGTGGCAACACAAGCCCCAGGATGAGATCACCGGGCAGCCGCACTGACATCAGGGAACCAACGGCACTGAAACCAGGGGGGCCAACGGCCCCCGTTATTTATCCTGTTCGCTGGCGATCTCGATGGTCACATGTACCAGCTCTTCATGGATCGCCAGCCGCTCGCGGATCTGCTGCGCCGGTAGCGGATTGACCATCAGCAAAGAGAGCACGCAGGCATACTGCTGCTGCCCCACCCGCCAGACGTGCAAATCGCGGATATCGGTGCCCGGCAGCTCGGCGATGACCTCACGGATCTCTGCCACCAGCGGGGTATCCATCTCGGCATCCAGCAGCACCCGACCAGAGTCGCGCAGCAGCCCCCAGGCCCATACCGCGACCAGTCCGGCACCCACTATGCCCATCAGCGGATCCAGCCAGTCAGCGCCCCACAGCATTCCCCCCACCAGCGCCAGAATCGCCAGCACGGAAGTGGCCGCATCCGCCAGCACGTGGATATAGGCGGCGCGCAGGTTGAGATCCTGATGGCCTTGGTGATCGCCATGGTCATGATGATGAGCGTGGTCGTGATGCTCATGATTGTGGTCATGCCCATGGCCGTGGTGATGGTGGCCGTGATCATCCTTGAGCAGCCAGGCACAGGCGAGGTTCACCAGCAGCCCCATCAGCGCGATAGCGATCGCCTGTTGATAGTGGATCGGGCTCGGATCGAGCAGCCGGAACACCGACTCGAACAGCATCATGCCGGCTACTCCCACCAGCAACAGGGCGCTGGTGAAGCCACCCAGCACCTCGATCTTCCAGGTGCCGAAGCTGAATCTGTGGTCGCGGGCAAAGTGGCGGGCGGCGCGGTAGGCCAGCACCGAGAGGCCGAGCGCCAGCGCGTGGGAGCTCATGTGCCAGCCATCCACCAACAGCGCCATGGAGTTGTAGAACCAGCCGCCGCCAATCTCCGCCACCATCATGATGACGGTCAGCAATACGGCCCAGCGGGTCTTCTGTTCGGCCAGCGGATTGCCCTCATGAATGACGGGTTGATGGCAGTGTGATTGAGCGAGGGATGACATGGATTTCTCCTGAGAGCGATGATGCAATATACTATACCCCAGTATAGTTTTATTGATCGAGAGGATCCGTCATGTCCCACACCATTCACGACAAAAAGAAGTTGCTGGCACGGGTGCGCCGCATCAAGGGACAGGCCGGTGCGCTGGAGAGCGCGCTGGAGCAGGAGAGCGACTGCACCGCCATTTTGCAGCAGATCGCCGCCATCCGCGGCGCCGTCAACGGCCTGATGCTGGAGGTGCTGGAGGGGCATATGCGCGAGCATCTCGGCGCCCCCGATGCCACCCCTTCCGAGCGATTGGAGGATCTGGATCAGGTGGTCAGCGTCCTGCGATCCTATTTGAAGTAAGCAGGATCGCGGTGCCATCCATTCAGGCTCGACCAGCGTCGGGCTTGAGCCACCGCCAGCTTTGCGCCATGATGTCCAGCCCGGCTGACCGCCGGTTTTACTGGACAGTCAATTTCAAGGATCCCCCATGTTTGAACACGTCGATGCCTACGCTGGCGACCCCATCCTGACGCTAGTCGAGACCTTCCACAAAGACACCCGCGAGCAGAAGGTGAACCTGGGGATCGGCCTCTATTACGACGAGCAGGGGCACATTCCGCTGCTGCCGTCGGTGCAGCAGGCCGAAGCCCAGCGCGCAGCCGCCCCGGCCCCACGCCCCTACCAGCCGATGGAAGGCGCCGCCAACTACCGCACCGCGGTGCAACACCTGCTGTTTGGTGCCGACCATGAAGCGGTCAAGGCGGGACGTATCGCCACTATCCAGACCATCGGTGGCTCAGGCGCGCTGAAGATCGGCGCCGATCTGCTCAAGCGCTACTTCCCGACCTCCGAGGTGTGGGTCAGCAACCCGACCTGGGACAACCACAAGGCGATGTTCGAGGGAGCCGGCATCAAGGTGCACGACTACCCCTACTACGATGCGGCCACCGGCGGCGTACAGTTCGATGCGATGATCGACTGCCTGAGCAGCCTGCCAGTCAAGAGCATCGTGCTACTGCACCCCTGCTGCCACAACCCGACCGGGGTGGATCTCTCCCGCGCCCAGTGGGATCGGGTGATCGCACTGGTGGTCGAGAAGAACCTGATCCCCTTTATGGACATCGCCTATCAGGGCTTCGGCGACGGGCTGGAAGAGGATGCCTACGCCATTCGCGCCATGGTGGCCGCCGGTGTCAGCTTCTTCGTCAGCAACTCGTTTTCCAAGAACCTCTCCTTCTACGGCGAGCGCTGCGGCGGCCTGTCGGTCATCTGTCAGGATGCCGAAGAGGCCAGCCGTGTACTGGGCCAGATGAAGGCCACCGTGCGCCGCAACTACTCAAGCCCTCCCACCCACGGTGGCCAGATCACTGCGGCGGTGATGAACCAGCCCGAGCTGCACGCCATGTGGGTCGATGAAGTGACCGAGATGCGCACCCGCATCAAAGCGATGCGCCAGAAGCTGTTCGAGGTGCTGAGCACCAAGGTACCCGGCCGTGATTTCAGCTACTTCATCAACCAGCGCGGCATGTTCAGCTACACCGGCTTCACCCCGGAGCAGGTTGACAGACTGCGCGAAGAGTTCGCCGTCTATCTGGTGCGATCCGGTCGCATGTGCGTGGCGGGCCTCAACAGCCGCAACGTCGACTACGTAGCCGACGCCATGGCGGCGGTGCTCAAGGGCTAATCCGCACCAGCCCCGCTTTGGCGGGGCTTTTTTGTCTGTTGCGTTCGCAGCCACCTCTTGAGGTGTCTGCTCACCCTCCCCCAGCTGTGAGAGAATGCCAGCAGGTCACGCTGAATCTCCCTGATTCCAAGCCTGTTTATCTTCATCAATTTCAGGAGCCACTATGGATCTGATCGCTCTCTCTAGGCTGGGAGGTCGCCATCTGGTCACCCTGCACCTGCTGCTAGACAACCAGAGCGTCACCCGCACCGCCGAGCGGCTCTGCACCACGCCTTCCACCGTCAGCAAAACCCTCAACCAGCTGCGGGATCTGCTGGGGGATCAACTGCTCTACCGCCAGGGCAACCAGCTGCTGCTCACCCCCATGGCCGAGCGACTGGCTCCCACCCTGCATCGACTACTGGGGGAGCTGAACGGCCTCACTCGCCAGAACGCCTTCAACCCGCAGCAGTGGCAGGGCACATTGCGGCTGGGATTGCGCGAGAGCGTGATGACCTGGCCGGTGGGCCCCATTCTGGGTCAGCTGATTAAAGAGGTGCCGGGCATGGTGCCGGAGATCTGGAACAAGGATGAGCAGGGGCTGGAGGCGCTGGCAGCGGGCAAACTCGACTTCGTGATCCTGCCTCATGACCAGAGCCAGCCGTTGCCGCGCCAGCCCGGGCTGGTGTGGGAGACCCTGCGGGAAGAGAAACTGGTCTGCCTGCTGCGCAAAGACCACCCCGCGCTGGCCAGGCACTGGGATCTCGATGCTTATCTGAGCTGGCGCCATATCGCCATCCGGGATCAGGAGCTGGCCAACCCCTTCTTCGAGCAGAGCCTGGCCCAGCAGCAGGTGCGTCGCCAGATTGGCGCCACCCTGCCCGATTTTGCCAGCGCGGCGGCCCTGCTGCCCCAGACCGATCTGATCCTCACCGCCATCGGTGGCTGGGCGGCCTGCATGGCCAGTCAGCCGGATCTGGTGATGCGTCCGGCACCGTTCGATTACGGCAAGGTGAGTCACAGTCTGGTCTGGTATGGCCCGGCCGGTGATGGCTCGGCCCGTCACTGGTTCCGCCAGCGGATCCTGCAACTGGGTCGCGAATTGATTGAGCCCTGAGCCGGATGACAGCGAGAAGAAATTGATGTTTCACCGCGGCGAAACATCAACGGCAAGTAGGGACTAGGGACGTTTGGTATAGATGGGGCTGGGGAAGGAGGCGACGTTGCTGCCCAGATCCGTGATGCGGGCAGCACCCTGCTTTTTCACCTGATCGATGCGCAGCACCTGATGCATGGGGATAAGGGTCTGGCGCACATCGGCAAATTCGCTCTTGAGCTTCTCGTGACTGGGATCGACGATAAGCGCCGTGTGGTTATCCCAGACAAAATCGGCGATCTCGATAAAACCAAACAGTTGGCCCTGATTGACTTCGCGCACATAGACTTCGTAGCGCTCGCTGTGGCAAATAAACTGAACCCGATATAACGCCTTGCTTTCACTCATGATTATCTGTCATTGAGGGGTAAGAAGATGGCCATTATTCTAGCCGTCGTTCTCGCCCCCTCCAATAGACAGAAATCACAGTTGCGGCCTTTCCATGCCGCACCTCACGCCATGACGGTCACCGGATGACGCAACCACTCAGCCCATCAAGGCAGGCTGTGAGACCGGCCCCAATCCCGCTGCACGCAAGCGACTGGCCAGCTGTTCCAGCTCGGTTTGGTGAGCCTCTGGCCATTGCGCCGCCTCCCCCCGCACCCCGTGATGGCGAAAGCCGTTGAGGCGAATGGGCACAGGCCCCAGCCGCTGCAAGAAGGCGGCAAGATCTGCGTCCAGCTCACCACTCGCATCCAGAAAATCGCTCTTGCCCGGCACATGGAGCAGCCGCAGTTCGGCCAGCTTGCCGTGACTTGCCAGCAACCTGAGCGAAGCCAGCACCCGCTCGCGGCCATAGCCGGTCAGGGAGAGGTGTACCGAGTCACGCCACCCCTTGAGGTCGATCATGGCGCCGTCGAGCTGCGGCAGCAGCCGCTGCCAGCCTGTCTCCGCGAGCGAGCCATTGCTGTCGAGCAGACAGCTGAGATGGGCCAGATCCGGCGCCTCCTTGATGGCGCGAAACAGAGCCGCCACGAAAGGAAGCCGGGTGGTCGCCTCCCCGCCGGAGACGGTAATTCCGCTCAGCAATGGACCGTAGCGGCGCAACAGGGCCAGCACCTCGTCCACCGTCATGGTAGTAGTTTTGGGATTGGCGCTGCGCGGGCAGGCCTCAAGACAGGCGTCACAGTCGGTACAGAGCGCCTCCTGCCAATGAACCTTGCCCTCGCTCATGGTGAGGGCGCCGCTCGGGCAGACCCCAAGGCAGTCACCGCAATCGTCGCACAGCCCTATGGTGTGAGGGTTGTGGCAGCCGGGGCAGCGAAAGTTGCACCCTTGCAGAAACAGCACCAGCCGGTTGCCCGGCCCGTCGACACAGGAGAACGGCAGCACCCTGCTTACCAGGGCGCTGCGTGTTGGCAAGACATCAGCCATCGGTGCGAACTCAATACTCGCCGATAGTCGATTCGTGGGCGACCACTCGCGGAGCACGCTGACGAATGGCGGTCACTTCACTCGCCTCGGCACCGAGACAGGTGGTCTGCAAGCGCGATCCTTCTTCTGCAAAGCGGGCCACGTCGCTCTTGCGGATCATGTAGCCGGTCACCCGCACCAGATCGCTGTCGGCCACGTTGGCGGTGAACTCGCGCATACCGATGGCGAGCGCCCCCTTGCAGAGCTGCAGCAGCGCCTGCGGGTTCTGGCGGATGGTGGGATCCAGCGTCAGGATCTCGCTGATCCCCGAATGGTAATAAGTGTGGTGCGGTGCCAGCGCCAGCACATGACTGGCGGGATCCGGCTCCTGCCCGTAGGGAATGCGTACCCCGGGGGTGACTGCCACATCGATGCTGAGGCCACCTTGCGAGTGCAGCAGAGCGTGACCACCCCAGGCATGGGTCTGCGAGGTCGTGGTCACATAGGCGGAAAGCTGGGCCGAGATGCGATAGCCAAGCTGGTTCGCCTCCTCGCCATGGCCGTAGCGATCCGGCAGATTCTCTTTATCCATCAGGATATTGACCGCTTCCGCCATGCCGTAGATGCCAAACATGGGAACGAAACGATCCTCATCCAGCAACCCCTCCTTGACCAGGAAGCTGTCGAAGAAGCCGGACTCCTTATGCAAGAAAGCAGCCCGCGCTTCGATCAGCTGAGAAGCCAGGCGGCAGTAGTGGGGCAGCAGGCAGCCGAGGAAGTCATCTATCCCCTGGCACTGCTCGGCAACCCGCTTGAGGGAGATGCGCACCAGGGTATTGGCGCCACCGGCCTGCGGCAGGGCGTTGTAGCAGCTGACGATACCAAAACCACGCTGGTCGAAGGTATCGCGGTGGATCGGGTAGTTGGCGATGTGCGGCTTGCTGCACTCGGCGATGTTCTTCACCGCCTGCAGCAGCAGGCTGTCTGGGGTCTGCTCCGGATCGTGGAAGAAGGTGAGGTTCGGCGCTACCTGCTTGAGCTCGTTGTCGATACGCAGGATCAGGCGGCAGATGCGGTTGTCATCCGGCCCGATGTTGACGTGCATGAAGGCGTCCGGCAGCACCCGATCCAGATAGACCCAGAACCCCTTCAGCTTGCGATAGAGGGTCTCGTCATCCAGTTCGCCGACAAACGGCAACAGCAGATGGTCGAGCCGCCCCAGCCAGACCGGCATGCCGGTGACGGAGGGGACATGGTGATAGAGGATGCGCAGGGCGTTGAGCGCCTCGTCGAAATCCTGCGGCGCCGCCAGCTCCAGCCAGGCAGAGCCCTGAGTCAGAAATTTTTCATAGTCCGGCAGCACATAACGCGGCTTGTAGGGGGCGTGCCCTTCGAACATGTCGCAGATAAATCCCTGCTCCATCGCCTCGGCGACTGCGGCAGGCAGGTCGGGGTAGGGCAACGCATTCTCGGCGGCCAGCGCCAGTGAGTGGCTCTTCTGGGCGGCGGAGAGATGGGGATCGCGCACGATACGCTGACAGGTTTCGATCAAAGACATGGGACACTCCTTCACGGACAGAGCCCATATCCTCACCATTTGCAGGCCTTTTTTGAAGTGACATTCATGACATGACGGATGTCGAATAATGACATCCATTACACAAGATCACGGCTCGCGCTTCACCAAGGTAAGAGCTCGGCTATGCCTCCCAGCCAGCGCAGTAGAAAGAAGCCTCCCATTCCGCCCACCACCACAACCAGAGTCGGCAGCCGCAACAGGGTCAAGAGCATCACCCACAGGGTGGCAGTCAGGTAGTCAGGATCCCACTCAAGACCTATCCCCGGCTCGTAGCTAAAGACGATGGGCAACCAGATTGCAGTCAGCACCGACTGGGCCGAGAAGCCGAGAAACGCCCCCATCTCGGCACCCGGCTGATATCGGGTCAACCGAGAAAAGAAGGCGAAGCGGTTGAAAAAGGTGATCAGGGCCAGCAGGCCAATCATCAGCCAGCTCACGCTACCTCCTCATCCGGTGCAGCACATAGCCCACCACCATGCCAGCCAGAGCCGAGACGATGATGTGGATCTCCGCCAGCAGCGGCTTGGTAATCAACGCTGTGCCGCCGCTCACCAGAGTGGCCGCCACCATGGGCAAGTTTTTCATGGCGGGAATGGTCATGGCGATGAAGGTGGCCGCGATGGCAAAATCCAGCCCCATGCTGTCCAGTCCATCGATGTACTGACCGGCTGCGATGCCGAGCAGGGTCGCCAGATTCCAGAACAGATAGAAGACGAATCCCGCGATGAGCGCGTAGGCCGGATCGAAGTGGCCGCTGCGCTCCCGGTCTTTCAGCGCCACAGCGAACATCTCATCAGTCAGGAAAAAAGCAAGGCTGGCACGCCAGCGCAGGGAGAGCGGCAATACGTCACGGCGGAAGGTGAAGCCGTATAGCAGATGCTGGGAAGTGATCACCATGGTGGAGCTCATGATGGGCAGCAGGGGCGTGCCCGCCCCGAACAGGGTCGTGGCCGAGAGCTGGGCGGCTCCGGCGTAGACCAGCAACGACATCAGCTGAGCCTGAAGCGGACTCAGCCCTGCCTGTAACGCCAAAGCGCCACACAGGATCCCCCAGGGGATCACAGAAATGGAGAGCGGGAGCATATCCAGTGTGGCACGCCACCAGAGCATCCCCGTTCGCTCGGGCACGCTCGTTACTGACATCATGTGATCTTCCTTGTCACAGCCAAAGCGAGCCGAAAAAACTAGCACGGGACAGCAAGCGCTGTCACGTCATCACTGGCGGGAAATAAAACGCCCGCGGAGTCGCGGGCGTGCACAAGGGGATCAGGGCTCGATGACGATGGGCGTACCCGGATCAATCGCGTCCCACACCTCATCCAGTTCGTGATTGAGCATGGCGATGCAGCCATTGGTCCAGTTGGAAGGCTGAACCCTGCGGTTGCCAATGCTGTTGCGCTGGCCGTGGATCATGATCATGCCACCCGGACGAACACCCAGCTCATTGGCGCGCTTGATGTCATCCAGGTTCGGATAGTTGATATGGATGGCTTTGTAGTAGCCGGAATTGGTCTTCTTGTAGTCGAGGGTGTAGCGCCCTTCCGGCGTACGCTGATCCCCTTCCTGCTGCTTGTGCCCCTTGGGCGCCGGGCCCAGAGCAATCCAGTAGCGCTTCAGTTCTTTGCCATCCTTCATCAGGGTCAGGCTATAGGTCGACTTCTTGACCACCACCAAATCGGCTTTTTCGGTCAAGGCAAAACTCAATGCGGGCCAAAGCCCCAACAAACACAGTAATACGGCTCTCATTCCATCCCTCGACAAGCCTCTGGTGCGGGCTTTTCTTGTTACCAGATCATCTGAACGATGCCCGCCGAGCGGCGAGCGAGCGCCATGATATTGGATCGCCATCAATACTCAATATGCCCGGCAAAACATATCTTGCCGCAGCAAGGCCATCTTCCTTGAACGCCGTCATTTGGCATTGGTAATTAACAGTTAAAACAACAAGATACAAAAATTATCGCGCTGGCACCCGGGACAATGATCGGCGAAGATAACACTCCACTCCCCGACAGGATCATGCCATGCGCTCTTCGTGCCGCCTCGCCACCCTGCTGTTCTCGCCACTCCTGCTCTGGCTGCCCGCCAGTGTCGCCGCCGATGCACTCTGGCTGCGCGAGCCCGCCCTCTCCCCCGATGGCAAGCAGCTTGCCTTCACCTGGCAGGGGCGCATTTTTGTCGCCAGTGCCGAGGGTGGCCCCGCCACGGCGCTCACCGGCAGCGACTACCTGAGCCAGCGGCCAATCTGGTCGCCGGATGGCAAACAACTCGCCTTTGCCGCCAATCTCTACGGCAACGAAGATGTGTTCGTGGTACCCGCCAACGGCGGCGAGATGGTGCGCCTCACTCGCGATTCGCGCACCGATCTGCCGCAAGCCTTCAGCGCCGATGGCAAACGGCTGTTGCTGAGCAGCCAGCGCCTGGGCACGCCCGATGCCGACCATTTTGTCGCGGAAGGCTACCAATGGGGCGAGCTCTACTGGACCCCGATCACCGGCGGCACCTTGCAGGCCGATCTGCCGCTGCCTGCGACCCTCGCCCGCCCCCACGGGGAGCTGCTCGCCTATCAGATGCCCGCGGCGGATCAACCCTTTCGCAAGCATCAGCACTCGTTTGCGGTACCCCGCCTCTGGTTGTTTGATGGCAAGCAGCACAAGCAGCTGACCGAAGATCGGGTGGCGGCCACCGATCCGGTCTGGAGCGACAAGGGGGATACCCTCTTTTACCTGAGCGAGCGCAGCGGCGATTTCAACGTTTGGCGCCGGGATCTCGCCAGCGGCAAGGAGCAACAGCTGACCCACTATCAGGGCCATCCGGTGCGGGGGCTCAGCGCCTCTCGCAATGGCGATCTGGTCTGGTCATGGCTGGGCGAGCTCTATCGCCTCGATGCCGGTAGCAGCAAGCCACGCAAGCTGACCCTCGCACCGCAAGTGGCCAGCACGCCGGATGAGGCGAGCGAGGCCCTGACCCTGGCAGACGAAGCGCTGGTCAGCGAAGAGGCGGACGAGCTGATCCTGGTGAGCGAGGGCAACCTGTTTGCCGTCGACCCCGAGCGGGAGCGGGTGCGTCAGCTGACCCGCGATCCGAGCGAGCAGTCCAGCCCTCTCTTTGCCGAGCAGGGGCGCGCCCTCATCTATCTGTCGGAGCAGCAGGGGCACGCTGCCCTCTATCGCCTGCGCAAGGGGGATCCGGATCTGCTGTTCAGCGATCCCGGCACTCTGACCGAGAGCCTGCTGCTGGCGATTCCCGGCAAGGGGATCAGCCGTCCGGTGCTCTCCCCCAACGGCAAGCAGCTCGCCTTCGTGGTGGATGGCCAGGCCATCCACCTGCTCGATCTGGCGAGCAACAAGCAGCGGGAGCTGGTGCCTGCCAGCTTCAACCCGTCGCGCCACGAGGTACATCTCGCCTTTGCCCCCGACTCCCGCCATCTGGCGCTCACCTTCCGCCCCGATGCAGCAGAGCAGGAGATCGCAGTGATCGACACGGCCAATCCCAAGGCCAAACCGGTCAATGTCAGCCTCAACGGCTATCAGGATGGGCAACCGGGCTGGAGCCAGGATGGCGCCATTCTCTACTGGCAATCGACCCGGTTTGGCGCACTGGGGCCCGATGGCGAGCCCCTCGTCACCAACCTGCTCGGCATTTACAGCAGCCGCACCGCCAGAGCCGATGCGATTGCCGAGCTGGAGCCGCCGAAAGGGGGATACGGCTTTGAGAGCGATCGTCTCAACCATCGAGAAGCACTGCTGCTGCAACCCACCGGGACCCTGCTCGCCAGCCGCATCATCGGTGACCAGCTGATCTATCTGGTGGAGGAGATGGGGGTCAACAGCGAGAGCGAGATCAAGGGCTACAGCCAGGATCTGCGCAAAGGCAAAACCAGCGAACTGTTTGGCGAGCAGGCCGGCCCAGCGCTGGCAAGCCTCAACCAGCAGGGCACCCTGGCGACCCTGGTGCGGGATGGGGAGATCACCCGGATCCACCTCGACTCCGGCGAAGCTACCAGCGCCCCCTTCGCCTTGCAGCCCACCAGCCGCTGGCAGGCACGCATGACCGCCGCCTTCGATCAGATCGCCCGGCTCACCCGGGATGAGTTCTATCTGGACGATATGAACGGAGTGAACTGGGATAGCTATGTCGCCGCTTACCGCCGCCTGCTGCCGGGCATCGGCAACCCGCGGGACTTTGGCAACCTGTTGGCGGAGCTGGCTGGCGAGCTCAATGTCTCCCACACCTGGGGCAGCGGCCCCGCCCCCTTCCCGCGCATGGCGGATGAGACCGCCAGCCTTGGCGGCTACTGGCAGGATGGCGAGCAAGGGGTGATGCTCACCGCCCTGCTCTCTGGCGGCCCGCTGGATCAGGAGAGTGATATCGCCCCGGGCGCCCGCCTGCTCGCCATCAACGGCGTCCCGATTGCCAATCTGGCCGAGCTGGATCGGGCCCTCAACCATCAGGCTGGTGCCCGGCTTGCCCTCACCTTCCAGCAGGCGGGCAACAAGCAAACTGACGAAGTGGTGCTCACCGCCATCGACAAACAGCAGGAGTACCAGCTGCAACAGGATCGCTGGATTGAGAAACGGCGGGAGCTGGTGGCCAGGCTGAGCGGAGGACGGGTCGGCTACGTCTATCTGCCGGCAATGAATAGCGAGGTCTACGATGCGGTGGTGGCGGATGCCCTCGGCAGACAGCGCAATCGCGATGCGCTGATCGTCGATGTCCGCTTCAACAGCGGTGGCTATCTCGCCAATACCCTGGTGGAGTTTCTGACCGGCAGCGGCAGCGCCAAGGGGATGGCCAGCAGCTGGCCCCGTCAGGGCAAGGGGGAAACCGATGCCGCCACTCGCCAGTGGACCAAGCCTTCGGTGGTGCTGGTGAACGCCGCCAGCTACTCGGAAGGCTCCGCCTTCCCCGAGTACTACCGCGCCCTCAAGGTCGGCCCCATCGTCGGCGATCCGGTGCCCGGCACCGGCACCATGGTCTACAGCCACGACTCCCGGCTGATCCCGGGGCTCTCCTACGGCATTCCGACCCTGGGGCTGCGCAAACCGGACGGCACCTTCTACGAGAATCAGGAGCTGATCCCGGATCTGCAGGTGCCCCTCACCCCCGCCGACATGGTGGCCGGACGGGATCCGCAGCTGGAAGCAGCGGTACAAGCCGCCCTCAAGCCGTTGCCCGCCAGCACCAAATAACTGCGCTCAACGAAAGCGAAACAGCTCGCGATGCAGATGCCCGTCCGGCAACAGCCGGGTCAGGGCATCTGCCATCCCCTCCGGCCCGCAAAACCACACCTGCTCGGGCGCATCCTGCGCGATGCGGGCCAGATCCAGCCGCCCGGCCGCCTTGTCCAGATGCAACTGATAACGCACACCGGTGCGATGACAGAGCTCGGCCAACCGTTGGTGATAGACAGCCCCCACTAGGTCCGGCGCGCACTGGATCAGGGTGATCCCCTCGCCCCGCTCCCCACGGGCAGCCAGCCCCTCCAGCCAGGCGACGAACGGCGTGATACCGATCCCAGCCCCCAGCCAGAGGGCTCGGCCTCCCCCTTGCGGCGCAACAAAGGCGCCATAGGGGCCGGTCACCACCACCTCATCCCCGACGCGCGCCTCTGCCACCAGCTGGCGGGTATGATCCCCGAGCGCCCGCACCGCGATCACCAACTGGCGCCGATCCGCTGACACCCGCACCAGGGTAAAGGGGTGCGGCCCCTCCTTGGCGTCAAACTCGAAGAAGGCAAACTGACCCGGGCGGTAATGGGCGAGCGGCCGCTCCAGCTCCATGGTCAGCTCGCAGGTGTGATCCGCCAGCGCGCGCACCGCAATGACCCGGCCCGGATGGCGATCCCGCGCCCCCACTTGTCCCAGCAGGGAGTAGAGGGCCCCGATAGCACCGATCCCGCCGATCAACCAGATCGCTACCCCAACCGGCGTCATGGCTCCCACCTGAGGCAGCAGGCAGAGCCCGTGGCCCCAACCCGCCAGATAGATGAGCGGCGCCAGTCGATGGATCAGCCGAAAACGGCCATAACTCACCAGCGCCAGCAAGCTCACTACCACCAGCGCAATCAGCAGATAGAAACTCCACTCACCCAGGGTATTGCCAAGGGCATGGAGCGAGATGCCATTACCTGCACCAGCTCCAGCTGCACTGGCCCCACGCCGGGCGGGACGACTCAGCCAACCCGCCGAGACTGCCCACTTCGGCATCTCCACCAGCAGCCAGTGGGCAGTCAGCGCCAATGCGCCACCGATGGCCGTCTGACGGTGAAATCGCAACATCCGGTCCAGACCGCCACACCACACCTCCAGCTGCGGCAGGCGCAACGCCAGCAACAGCGAAATCGCCATATAGGTCATCCCCAGCAGGCCGGTCAGCAATAACATTTCATGGCGCCAGGGCCACACCCCGTTGGCATCCCCCGCATAACCGAGCCACCAGACCCCGACCGCCAGCAGTGGCAACAGCCACCAAACCCGTTTATCCGTCATAACATGCTCCCTGGTTCCATCGCGGCAGGGCCTCATCTCCCTGCTCATGGCACCATTGCACACCCGTCCGGTCACAAGACTTTGCCAGAGGGGGAAGCTTGTGTGGCAATGTATGACAAACGGAAACAAAAGAGGGGCCGACTGGCCCCTCGTGATCACCCTTGTTGGCTCGCCCCTCTTCACAGGAGATGGCGCACAATCCACCTCCGCTGTGATTGACGATCTGCCAGAAAAAGGAATCAAATGGGGATGTTACATATCTGCGGCGGAAAACCTGCTGCCCACTCTTCTGGACAAGGAGATCCCCCTTGCTTTCATCCACCGAACAACGCGTCTGCCCCAGCTGTCAACGCGAGACCAACCATGTCGTGGTGCTGGTCGACAAATCATTTGGCAAACAGCCGACACCGAAGCAAAAACGCACAGCCTTTATCAAGGACTTCATTACCGGCTGGGCTGCCGGCCCCTTTCTAGCCAACATGGATCGCTTTGAACGCCACGCCATCTGTGAAAATTGCGGAAATAAAGTCATTGATGAATCGTGAATAATAAAAAAAGAATGGCAGGAAGGTCGCCCCTCCTGCCAATTGCCTATTCATATCAAGCCTTCCTTCATCACATCACTTACTGCACGCAGCTCAGCTCCTCTCTGACATCTCCAGCAAAGTAGCACCGGGTAATCCACGCCTCGAAGTCGGCCAGCATGCGGGTTTCCGACTCGCTGTTGTCGGCGATAAGCTCGGCGCCATGTACCACCCGGATATGAGCATCGAGCGGGCTTCCCTCGCCAGCCGCGGGGCGCTGCTGGGCGGCGGCCATGCAGGCTTGCGCCTGTTGCCACGCCTCGGCGGCGATCAGGTTGCATGCCTCGGCCAGCGGCACCGCGCTGAATCCCTCGCCAGTCAGGCTGCGCAAAGTCTCATCGTGACTCATGCCATTGCCCGGTCCCCAGTAGTGGGCGGCCAGATCCGGCCCGATACGCGGGTTGTCAGTGAGGTAACCATCACGCTTGAGGAAGTAGGCGCGGGTCTGCTCCACCGCCATCAGCGCCAGCAGGTAGCCGTGATAGGCGCAGGCTGACTCCTGATTAAGAAGGTGCGGAATGGCCAGCAGCGGGCGCGGGCTCTCCACCCCGAGGATCTTGCGCTCCCACTGGCGGGCCAGCGCCAGTACTGCATCGGGAGTGCGCTCGGCCTCATCCATGGCGTAGAGATCCCGCTCGAAGTAGGCCACCAGCGCGATCTGGCGTTCGTTAAAAGCGCGAAATGGCTGACGCGCTTCGATCATCTCCTTGATAAGCGCATCGGGGATCGCCTCTCCCGCTGCATTTCTGGCGTAACGTTTGAGCCAATCGGCATCGTCCAGCAGGCTGTCGCAGAACATCGACTGGGTCTCGGCATAGGCCATGGAGGTGGGCGGAAACTCCTGTGAGAAGCAGGGCGCGTTGCCGGTGACATTGGCAAAGTGCGCAGCGTGGCCCCCCTCGTGGAACAGGGTGTTGAGGCCACTCCAGCCGCTGCCCACCTGCGCAGGGTCGGCCAGGCTGGTGAAGTTGACCACCGCAGGTATCCACTCACCCTGCTGGAAGAAGCTCGGTACCGGGCCGTGGCAGAAGCCGTTCTCGTATTTCCCCTCTCGGGTCAGCAAATCCAGCGTCAGGGTCGCCCCGCGATACTGGATGCCGAGCCGACGGAAACTCTCAACCCAATCCCGCAACGCCCGCGAGAAGGGCACGTAAGGATCGAGCTGGCGGGTCACGTCGCCGCTCACGCTGTAACGCAGGTTGTGAGGCAGCAGGGCCGCCTCGCCCTTGGCGGCCTTCAGCTCGACCAGACTCTGGTGCAAGCGGGCATCGGTGCGGGCAATAAAGTCGTCAAGGATGGCGAACAGCTGCTCCGGGCTCATCTGCTCGTTCTTGCGCACCTTGTAGTCGAAGTAGTCGCGATAGCCCATGGCGCGGGCAAAGCGGTTGCGGATCGCCACCACCTCGAGAAAACCGTTGCCGACCACCCACTGCTCCAGGGTGTGGAACATGGCGAGCGCGCTCTGGCGCACCGCCTCGTTAGGGCTGGCGGCAAGGGAGGTGCTGGCGGCAGGCAGGCTGCCTGCGACCTGCTGGCCCTGCTCATCCAGCAAGGTCAGTTTCAGCCCCTTGCGGCGGGCGAACAGCGCCGCCTCGACAGCCACCAGCTCATCCATCAGGGCGGCCGCGGCGGGATCTTCAATCACATTGCACTCGAAGAAGACGATCCAGCCTTGCAGACCGCGCTTGAGATCATCCTCGTCGGCCTGCGCCAACATCTCCCGCAATTCGGGCAGACGGGCCGGATTGGCACAAAAGGCCTTGTAGGCCTGCTCGGCCGCGGTGAAACCGGCCTGATCATCGCTGGTGCCCATATAGGTGGACCAGAAGAGATCCTCCTTGCGCCTGTGCACCTGCAGGTAGTCGGCGCTGAGCTGGTTGAAGTAATTCCTGGCAATGGAACTCATAAATTCCCTCTTGTTATGGGGTCACCCGCAGCGGGGCCCACTCCTTTTTTTGAAGAAATGCCAAACCATTCACACTCTTTGGCAAAAATTGCGCTGGGATGCGCATCAACACGCTACCAAAAAGTGGGGGTTGCTGTCTGCTGACTATACTGATGTTAAAACGCTCATTTGAGAAAGCTCGGCAAGAGACTGAAAGTAAATGAGTTGTTAACTCTTACGAACTGGCTGCCGCGGTACAGAGCCACATAAAATCAACAGGGAAATGAGGGTTTAGTCATGTTCAAGCTCGGTGATATTACCGTGAGCCGCAAATTGATTTTGCTGCTCACACTGGCGTTTGTCGGTTTTGTCTCGCTGCTGCTTATCTCGGCCAACGCGCTCCAGCGCAATCTGATGAGCGAGCGAGAGGCGCGGCTCAATGCGGTACTGGAGCAGGCCATGAGCCAGATCCAGTTTCTGGCCAGCACCCTGCCAGCAGAGCAGGCCCAGCAGGAGGCGCGCAAGCTGCTGACCAACACCCGCTTTGATGGCAACAACTATTTATTCGTCATCGACGAGAACCGCACCATGGTGGTTCACCCCATCCGCCCCGAACTGGTCGGCCAGAAGATGGGTGAAGGGGGCGCCGCTACCGCCGGGCAGTTCTGGTATCAGATGGTGGATATCGCCAAAGGGGGCAAACAGGGCACTCTGCAATATGTGTGGGTCGGCCCGTCGGGTGAAACCGCCGACAAGCTCTCTATGGTATCCGGCTATCAGCCCTGGGGCTGGATCCTCGGTTCCGGCATGCTGCTGCAGGATATTCAGCAGACCATCTGGGCCCAATACATGAAGATGGGGACCGCCACCGCCATCGTGATCCTGCTGATGGGGCTGCTGGGCTGGCGCATCACCCACTCCATCGTCTCCCCCCTCAGTCAGATCAACCACGCCATGCAGCGGGTCGCCAAGGGGGATCTGGTGGTAAGCATCCCGGTACAGGGCAAGGATGAGCTGGGAGTGGTCGCCCACTGTACCAACCAGAGTCTCGATGCCATCCGTCACGCCCTGCTGGAGGCCAGCCAGGGGGCCCGCAACGTGGCGGATGCCGCCCTGCGCATCGCCGCCTCTGCCGAGCAGACCAATCAGGCGGTGACCAGCCAGCGGGATCAGCTGGCCCAGCTCGCGACCGCCATGAACGAGATGAGCGCCACCATCTCCGATGTGGCCGGACACGCCGAAAATACCGCGCGGGATACCCAGGAAGCGACCGGTGAAGCCGGGCTCGGCAACCGCGACGTTCACGCCAGCGTGCACGGCATCAAGGCGCTGGCCACCGAGGTGGAGCAGGCCACCCAGCAGGTCAACCAGCTCAAAGAGGGAGTGATGCAGATCAGCGAAGTGACCGCCGTCATCAGCGCCATTTCGGAGCAGACCAACCTGCTGGCCCTCAACGCCGCCATCGAAGCAGCCCGCGCCGGCGAGCAGGGCCGCGGCTTTGCCGTGGTGGCCGACGAGGTGCGCCAGCTGGCCAGCCGCACTCGCCAATCCACCGAAGAGATCCAGAGCACCATTGCCCAGCTGCAGCAACGGGCCGTCACCGCCGCCAACGCCATGGATACCAGCCGCAAACTGGCAGAAAGCAGCGTCAACCAGTCCCAGCAGGCGGGGCAGGATCTCACCCTGATCGTCAACCACATCCAGCATGTAAGCGACATGGCAACCCAGATCGCTACCGCCGCCGAGCAGCAGAGCATGGTGGCCGAGGATATGAACCGCAACGTCAGCGGCATCAACGACTCGGCGCTGGAGATGTCCCAGTCCGCCTCGCAACTGGCGCAGGAGAGCGAGTTGCTGGCCGGTCTCTCCCGCAGCCTGGATGAGCGGCTTGCGGTGTTCAAACTGGGCAAGGAGCCCTCCACTGCGCCAATGATGGCTCCCGTGTCTCCCCCGTCAGGCGAGCAGCGCGCCCGTCATTGATGGCGTCAATCCGTGTCGCTTTGTCACCCGACCTGCCAGCCAAGCTGGCAGGTTTTTTTTACGTCAGCAACACGCAATCAACATGCATCTTATCGGCATATTCAACGTTAATCGGTGCCATTCACAGATAAGAGAACAATTTAAAAACAGCCAGTTAGAATGATTTTCGCGCCATTGAATGGCGCATTTAAACATTTAACTTCAAATAATTAATCAATGCAGTGCACAATGCTGATGGCCGAACATTTGGCCCATCACTAACCATCTAGTCATTTGGCAAACTGACCGAAAGGTCGGGACGCAAAGCCTCCGGTCTACAGACGTTTTGTCCAGGATAGCGGGGTTGCCACACGCAAGTGTGCATCGGGGAACTCCCCGGCCAACTGACTGCCCACATCTATCGAACAGAGGAATGTATGGCAGCAAAAATCCAACTCAATCACATCGCGGTGGTGCTGGCCCTGCTGGCCAGCGGCAGCGCCCTGGCCCACGGCTACATCAGCCAGCCCGAGAGCCGCAACTACCTGTGCAAAACAGGTGGCAACAGCCAGTGTGGCGGCGTGCAGTGGGAGCCCCAGAGCGTGGAGGGCCCATCAGGCTTCCCGCAAACCGGCCCGCAGGATGGTCAAATCGCCTCGGCGGGCAGCCCGCGCTGGAGCGAGCTGAACATCCAGACCAGCGACCGCTGGACCAAGCGTGAAGTACAGCCCGGCCCCTTCGCCATCAGCTGGACCTTCACTGCCAACCACGTCACCCGCAACTGGCGCTACTACCTCACCAAGCAGGACTGGAACCCCAACCAGCCGCTCACCCGCGCCTCGTTCGATCTGACCCCCTTCTGCGTCATCGACGGCAACATGGTGCAGCCGCCCAAGCAGGTGACCCACAACTGTGTCCTGCCGGAGCGCACCGGTTATCAGGTGATCCTTGGCGTGTGGGAAGTGGGCGACACCAGCAACAGCTTCTACAACATCATCGATGCCAAGTTCAAAGATGGTAGCCAGCCGCCGCTGGAGTGGAGCCAGGCAGGCACCATCTACCCCTCCATTGACCTTGCCGTGGGTGACAAGGCGATGACCCGGGTATTCGATGCCAACGGCGAGCGCCCCGATCTGCAGACCGTGCTGACCATCACCAATGCCGAGCAGGGCCAGAAGAACAGCTGGGCTCATGCCCTCGCCAGCAAGATCAACGCCGAGCAGAGCCTGATCCGCGCCGGTCAGCAAGGAGCCGATGGTCAGTTCAATCCGGTCTACGGTATGAACCCCGTCTATCTGCATCGAGACAGCAAACTGGATCGAGTCGAGATAGATCTGCAACAGCTGCAGCCACCGGTAGTGGACAGCATCAGCGTCAGCGGTCTGGCCAGCGACTATGTGCTGGACAACGGCAAGGCAACCCTCGATTTCACCGTCACCGCACAGGGCGATCTGGCCGTCACCAACACCCTCTATGACCACGGCGGCGTCGCCAAGGGTGAAAGCAGTGCCGACATCAAGGACAGCAGCCACACCTTTACCATGGCGCTGGAAGGGCTCAATGCTGGTCACCACCAGCTGGTGATCAAGGCCACCCCGAAAGCGGGCGGCGAGACCATCCAGCAGACCATGGACCTGATGTTCAAGGAGCAGAGCAGCGGCGAATACGACTTCGTCTTCCCGAACTCGCTCAAATCCTATGCCGCCGGCACCAAGGTGCAGCAGCCGAAAAATGGCAAGGTCTATCAGTGCAAGCCCTTCCCCTACAGCGGCTACTGCCAGCAGTGGACCACCACCGCCACCCAGTACGAGCCGGGCATCGGCTCCCAGTGGCAGATGGCGTGGGATGAAGTGCACTAACCCACGCTTGGGCACATAAAAAAGGGCGTCCTCTCTAGCAGGGGACGCCCGGAAAAATCAAACCTTGCGGTTTGCAGACCAACGGAACCAAGACATCACTCTTCACTTACTTCACACACTCAACACACTCTTCAGAACAGGGCTTGTCCATTAACCCTGCCATTTTCCTCCTTCGACGATCACATCGTTGGGATCTGTATCGGCGCTCAACTTGTCACGCACATACTGGTCATAGAGCTTGAGCAGGTATTTCTCTTCCCCCAGCTTGGCGAGACGGTCGTTGACCCAGTCACGCAGCTCAAGATTGCCCTTCTTCACCGCCGGGGCGATGGGATCTTCCGAGCCCAGTTTTTCGGGCAAT
This sequence comes from Aeromonas sp. s13, assembly GCF_040907905.1. NCBI lineage: Bacteria > Pseudomonadati > Pseudomonadota > Gammaproteobacteria > Aeromonadales > Aeromonadaceae > Aeromonas > Aeromonas sp. s13. The sequence continues at coordinate 34,335 of NZ_JBFOCS010000002.1, forward strand.
ACCCGATAGCCCGGATTCTCCTTGGCCCAGCTGAACAGCACCAGATTGTCCTAGGCGTAGGCATCGCCACGACCCTGGGCCAGCGCCTGCAAGGATTCGGTATTCTTCTCGAACTTGAGCACCTTCCACTCCGGGTGGTTGCGGGTCAGCCAGATGTCGGCCGTGGTGCCGGTGGTCACGATCAGGGTCTTGCTGGCCAGATCGTCGAGCTTCTTGGCCGGACTCCCTTCCGGCACCAGCACCTGTACCGCCACTCGCAGGTTCGGGTTGGTGAAATCCACCACCTCGCGCCGCTCCGGGGTCACCGTCATATTGGCGAGGATCAGATCCACCTTGTCGCTCTGCAGGAAGGGGATGCGGCTGGCTGGCTCCACCGCCACGAACTCGATCTTGTTCTCGTCCCCCAGCAGATCCTTGGCGAAGCGGCGGCCCAGATCCGTGTCAAAACCGACGTAGTTGCCCTTCTCGTCCACATAGCCAAACGGCGGTTTGTCGGTGAAGACGCCGACAATGAGCTTGTCCCGCGCCTTGATCTTGTCGAGGGAACCGTCCGCCGCATGGGCAGCGCCGCTGGCGAGACCCAGCCCCAACAAGGCACTAAACAGAACCGAGGTTATTTTTTTCATGCTGACTCCTTTCGTTTGATGACATTTGTATAAGAAAACTTGGCGAGGAACTGGCGCGCACGCAGGCTCCCGGGATTGTCGAAAAATTGATGGGGCGCGGCCTGCTCCAGAATGTGGCCGCCATCCATGAAGACGATGCGATCCGCCACCGCCCGGGCGAAGGCCAGCTCGTGGGTGACGATGAGTAGGGTCATGCCGCTGCCGGCGAGATCGCGGATCACCTCCAGCACCTCCTGCACCATCTCGGGGTCGAGGGCGGCGGTTACCTCGTCAAACAGCATCACCTGCGGGTTCATGCACAGCGCCCGCACGATGGCGATACGCTGCTGCTGACCACCGGAGAGCTGGCGCGGATAGTCATGGCGCCGCTCCCACAGGCCGATGCGGGTCAGCAGCTGCTCGGCTTGCAGCAGCGCCTCTGCCCGCTCCCGCTTTTGCACCTGCAGGGGGCCAAGCAGCACGTTTTCCAGCACCGTCAGGTTGGGGAAGAGGTGATAGCTCTGGAACACCATGCCGATCCGCTGGCGCACCCGCTGCCAGTCGGTGGCACCATCCAGCAGCACACCATCGAAGCGGATCTCGCCCCCCTGAATGGGCTCGAGCCCGTTGAGAGTGCGCAGCAATGTGCTCTTGCCGCAGCCGCTCGGCCCCAGAATGACGATCACCTCCCCGGCGCGCACGCTGAGGCTGATCCGATCCAGCACCAGATTCGGGCCGAACTGTTTACTGACAGAACCGAGTTCAAGCAGAGGTGTCATACCGCATTACCCCATTGTTGCTCCAGCCGGCGCGAGGCGAGCGAGAGCGGATAGCAGACCAGAAAAAAGAACAGAAACAGCAGACCGTAAATAAGCAGCGAGCCATAGGTGCGTTCGATGATCTGCTGGCCCACCTTGATCACCTCCACCACCCCGATCAGCACCGCCAGCGAACTGGTCTTGATGATGCGGGTGTAGATGTTGATGGTCGGCGGCGTCAGCCGCTGCAACGCCTGCGGCAGCAACACATGACGATAGAGCTGCCAGGTCGAGAGCCCGAGCGCCAACCCGGCCTCCTGCTGACCACGGGCGAGGGAGTTGAGGCCACCGCGCACCACCTCTCCCACCTCGCTGGCGCCCCAGAGGGCGAGTACCAGCACGGCGCACCAGAAGGCCGGAATATCGAGGCCGAAAAAGATCGGCAACCCGAAGAAAAAGAGATAGAGCCACACCAGCACCGGCACTACCCGAAACAGCTCGAGATAAAGCCGCAGCAGACCCCGCACCAACCGGCCGCCCTGTTGTGCCAACACGCCGTAAGCGATACCGCCGAGGGTGGCAAACAGGATGGCCAGCAGCGAGATGGCGAGGGTCTGGCCTGCGCCCACCGCCAGCAGTGGCAACGCCTGCGTCAGCTGCTCAGTAACGGAATTGACCATATTGAGCCCTCCTTTCCTGCGCCTCGGTGGCAAATGACTGCGGCAGCTGGAAGATAAGTGCCCACATCGGGATCCTCGCCTGCATTAGCGATTCAGTGACCGAACTGACCATGTTGCAGCCTCCTTTCAACGACGCGCAGAGCGAGGGAGAGCGGCAGAAAGATCAGCACGCACATCAAGGTCAGTACCGCCAGCATCTCGTAGGTCTTGTAGTAGAGGGCGATGTAATTCTTGGTGGTGTAGAGCAGCTCTGGCACCGCCACCGCCGAAGCCACGGTCGTCTCCTTGAGCAGGAAGATGAAGTTGGCAAACAGCGCGGGCAGGCTGGCGAGCCAGGCCTGGGGCAACTGCACGTGGCGCAGCAGTTGCCAGCGAGAAAGCCCGATGGCCCTGCCAGCCTCCAGCTGACTGGCGGGCACCGCCTGAATGCCCGCCCGCAGCGCCTCGGTCAAATAACCACCGCCGAGGAAGGTCATGGCAATCACCGCGGTAGTAAACCCGGAGAGCGACAAGCCGAGCGCAGGCAGCCCGAAATAGAGGAAGAAGAGCTGGATCAGCAGCGGCGTGTTGCGGGCCAGCTCGACATATCCGCGGATCAGGGCGCTGAGCGGCCGCTTGTGCAGGATCAGCAGGGCGACGTTGAGCAGGGCGACCGCCAGCGAAGTGAGGATCACTATGGTTCCCAGCTGCAAGGTGACCCAGACCGCCTTGCCGAAGGCGGGCAGCGTTGTGACGATAAAGGGCAGATCCAGATTCATGCCGGGATCCTCCCGTCACGCTGCAGACGCTGGGGCAGCACAGTGATCGCATCCGGGTACTTGATGCCGGTACCGGTATTGAGCACCACGACCTGCTCTCCCCCACGGATCCAGCCAGCCTCGCGCAGTTGACGAGCAGCAGCAAACGCAGCGGCCCCCTCAGGGCAGACAAAACTGCCCTCGCGAGAGGCAAGCTGGCGGATCTCGCTCTGGATGGCCTTGTCATCCACCGCGATGGCGCAACCCTCGGTGCGATAAAGGGCGTCCAGCACCAGAAAATCCCCCAGCGCCTTGGGTACATTGATGCCGAACGCCAGCGTTTGGGAGTCGGGCCAGAAGCTCGATTCGGTGGCTCTCTGTTGCCACGCCTCTACGATGGGCGCGCAGCCACTCGCCTGTACCGCGACCAGTCTGGGCAACGCGCCCTTGACCCAGCCCAGCTCCTGCAGCTCGCGCAGCGCCTTGTAGATACCGATGAGGCCGACCCCGCCACCGGTCGGATAGATGATCACATCCGGCAGGGTCCAGCCCAGCTGTTCGGCAATCTCCAGCCCCATGGTCTTCTTGCCCTCAATCCGGTAGGGCTCCTTCAGGGTTGAGGCGTCAAACAGGGATTGCTCTGCTACCGCCTGCGCCACCTGACGACCGGCGTCGCTGATCAGGCCATCCACCAGATAGAGACGGGAACCGGCGAGAGAGGTCTCCAGTCGAGTGATGGCGGGGGCTGCCTGCGGCATAACGATGGTGCTGCGCAGTCCGGCGCGGGCACCGTAGAGCGCCCATGCAGCCCCTGCGTTGCCGTTGGTCGGCATGGCGAAGTGAGTGACGCCGAGTTCACGCGCGCGGGAGATGCCCACAGCTGCACCACGAGCCTTGAAGGAGCCGGTGGGGATGACGCTCTCGTCCTTCATCCAGAGATCCGGAATACCGATCTGCTTGCCCAGCGTGGGCAGCCGTAGCAGCGGGGTAAGCCCCTCACCCAACGTCACTACGTGGGCGGGATCCCGTACCGGCAGCAACTCGTGATAACGCCACAGGCTGGCCGGGCGCCCCAGCAATGCCGCCGGGTGCCATGCTCGCTTCAGCGCATCGAGATCGTAGCTGGCCAGCAGTGGCGCACCTGCCCGGCTCAGTTGCCAGGGCTGGTCAGCCTCATGGATCTCGCCACTCTTGCTGCAACGCAGATGTGATAGGTAGCTATACGGCATGCTTTATCCTGAATGGATCGACTTTGGTCAGTCACTTATTCCATCCTGCAACCCAAGTACCGGATAACAAACAAAATTAACTGGCAAACCTAAGTGAAAAAATTCATATGAAGCCGTCTGTTTTCGCTGGCAATCTCATCTGCCAGCAATAAGGAAGGGGAGC